>JAGOCN010000100.1 GCA_017998735.1 Giesbergeria sp. | reverse complement strand
GCGGCCAGGTCGCGCAGGTAGAAAGTGACATCGTGCGGTGCTTCGTCGGCCGCCGCGGCGGTCAGCATTTCAGGGTACTTGGACAATTGCAGCATCAGCGCCTGGGCCTGCGGGCCGTCAAGCGCCGACAGGTCGGCGCCGGCCAGCTCGGCCACACCACTGCCACCCTGCTCCTGCCAGGCGGCCAGCACCGAGCAGATGCGCGCGTGCGCGTACTGCACGTAGTACACCGGGTTGTCGTTGTTCCTGGCCACCGCCAGGTCGACGTCAAAGGTGTACTCGGTGTCAGGCTTGCGGCTGAGCAGAAAGAAGCGCACCGCGTCCGCGCTGGTCCATTCGATCAGGTCGCGCAGCGTGACATAGCTGCCGGCGCGCTTGCTGATCTTCACCTCTTCGCCGCCCTTGACCACGCGCACCATGGTGTGCAGCACATAGTCGGGATAGCCCAGCGGAATGCCGACATCGGCCGCCTGCAGGCCGGCGCGCACACGGGCAATGGTGCCGTGGTGGTCGGTGCCCTGCACGTTCACCACCTTGGCAAAGCCGCGCTCCCACTTGGCAATGTGGTAGGCCACATCGGGCACGAAGTAGGTGTAGGTGCCGTCTTTTTTCCGCATGACGCGGTCTTTGTCGTCGCCGTAGTCGGTGCTTTGGAGCCACAGCGCGCCGTCCTGCTCGTAGGTCTTGCCGTTGGCAATCAGCCTGCTTACCGTGGCCTCGACACGGCCGCTGGTGTACAGGCTCGATTCGAGATAGTACTCGTCAAACTTCAGCTGGAACGCCAGCAGGTCCTTGTCCTGCTCGGCGCGCAGGTAGGCCACCGCAAACTGGCGGATCGACTCCACGTCGTCCACATCACCGCTGGCAGTGACCTCGCGGTCGTCGGCGCGCACGGTCTTTTGGGCCAGAAAGTCGTTGGCAATGTCCTGGATGTATTCGCCGTTGTAGAACGCCTTGCTGGCCGGGTCTTCGGGGTCGGTGGGCCAGCCGGCGTCGCCCGGCTTCAGGCCGCGCGCGCGCAGCTGCGTGCTTTTGGTCAGGGTGTCGATCTGCACGCCGGCATCGTTGTAATAGAACTCGCGGTGCACGCTCCAGCCCTGGCTGGCAAACAGGTTGCACAGCGCATCGCCCAGCGCCGCCTGGCGACCGTGGCCCACATGCAGCGGGCCGGTGGGGTTGGCGGAGACGAATTCCACCAGCACCTTTTCGCCCCGGTCGCTTTGCTGGCCAAAGGCCGCGCCGGCGGCCAGCACCTCGTGCACCACCTGCTGCCTGGCAGCGGGCTGCAGGCGAATGTTGATGAAGCCGGGGCCGGCAATTTCGATGCTGGACACCCAGCGCGCAAAAGCGGGCGCCTGCAGCAGCGCGCTGCGCAGGGTTTCGGCCAGCTGGCGCGGGTTCTGCTGGAGGGGCTTGGCCAGCTGCATGGCAGCGGTGCAGGCAAAGTCGCCGTGCGAGGCCATTTTGGGCGACTCGAACGCCGCCCGGGCGCCAGCGCCCGGCGCAACGGTTTCCAGCGCGCTGGCCAGGGCGGCCAGCAATTCATGTTTGACAGTGAGCATCGGCGGATTTTACGGGCGCTGCACAGCGCCGCATTGCGCTGCATCGCACCTGCCGCCAGGGCGAAGGCCTGCGCCTACCAGCCGCGCGCCCAGTACACCGCCACCACCGCCACCACCGGCAGCAGGTGCGACTGCACCATCACCAGCCGGCGCGCCTTGCGCACTTCGGAGTCGGGTGGCAGCGCCGCCGTGGCGCGCAGCGCACGGCGCCAGCGCCGAAACGCCAGCGTGGGCGCAATCGACAGCAGCACCATCGCCACGAACAGCGTCAGCTTCAGGTGCAACAGCGGCTGCGTGGCGTACCACGACGCGCCCTTGATGCCCCAGAAAATGCGCACCAGCCCGGTGCCCAGCACTGTGGCCATGGCCACCTGGGCAATGCCGTCGAGCCGCACCAGGCGCTCGACGATGGCGTCGTTCATCCACTCGGCGCGGCACAGCGCCGCCTGGCTGGCCATGAAGGTCACCCACGTCAGGATGGCCACCAGGTGCAGGCTGGCCAGAAAGGCTTCAAGGGTCATGTTTCAATCCACGCTCCTTTCGAAGCGAATGTGGAAGAGATCACCCCTCCACCAAATAAATTCTATTCCCCTGAAGGAAGAGGTTTCAAACCAAGGTTTGGTGTCGATGAAAGGCTCTCTTGGGGGTCGGGGCGGGCGCGCAGGGCGGCCGCCTGGGTGCCTTGCCAGAAACCGGGGTCGGCGTAGTTGTGTTTGAGAAAATCGATCCACAGCCGCACGCGCAGCGGCAGGTGCTTGGCATGGGGAAAGACCATGTAGATGCCGTTCGGCGGGGCGGCAAAGTCTTCCAGCACGGCCACCAGCTGGCCGGCGGCCATTTCCGCCTCCACCTCCCAGGTGCTGCGCCAGGCAATGCCGAAGCCGGCCAGACACCAGTCGTACAGCACCTGCCCATCCGAGCAGTCCAGCGGCCCGCCGGGGCGGATGTGGATGATTTCGCTGCCGGTGCCGGCGGCCAGCGGCACGCGAAAGGCCCAGCCGCGCGTTTGCGAGGCGTCGCTCGACAGCGTCAGGCAGTCGTGCGCCGCCAGGTCCTGCGGCACCAGCGGCGTGCCCCGGCGCTGCAGGTACTGGGGAGCGGCCACGCACAGGCGCCGGTTGTCGGCCACGCGCACGCTCACCAGCGACGAGTCGGGCAGGTCGCCCACGCGCACCGCGCAGTCAAAGCCCTCGCCCGCCATGTCGACCACGCGGTCGCTCAGGTTGAGCGAAATCGCCACGTCCGGGTGCAGCAGCCGAAAGCGCGGCACCAGCGGCGCCACATGGCGCCGGCCAAAGCCGGCAGGAGCCGTGATGCGCAGGTGCCCGCTGGCCTGGATGCCGCCGGCCGAGACGCTGGCCTCGGCGTTGGACACATCGACCAGCAGCTTCTGGCAGTCTTCCAGAAAGGCGCTGCCCTCGTGCGTCAGGCTGATGCGCCGCGTGGTGCGCACCAGGAGCTTGACGCCCAGGTGCTCTTCCAGCGCATCCAGCCTGCGCCCCATGATGGCCGGTGCCACGCCTTCGGCCCGCGCCGCCGCCGCCGCCGTGAGGCTGCCGCGCGTGGCCACCGACACAAAAGATTCAAAAGCCTTGAGCTTGTCCATGCGCTGATTATGCGGACGGCCATGCCGGTGCTGCATTGCAGGTGGCGCAGGGCGCATGGGCGGCACCGCACCGGGGCCGCAACGCAGGCAACTGCGCAGCAGGAGCGTGCTATTTTTTTGATAGCTGCTGGCGCATGCTCCGCCTGCGCTGGAGGCACTTTTTGCATGAATTTTCGCACTGCTCCAGGCAACGCCCCAGCCCTTGCACCCTGCCTGCAAGGACCCCAAAAGCAGGTGCGCATCTGCCCGGCCCCCTGGCGTGGCCGGCAGGGCTGGCGCTGGGCACAATGGACAGCGCCAGCCAAAACGGCAGGTCGCCCGCCGGCCCTGCCGGAACGAAACCGGCACCCCCAGGTCACAGCACCGATGCATTCCTGTTTCAGCGTTCACCCTTTTGCCTTTGCAGCCACGCGCCCCGTGCGGGCGCTGCTGCAGTGCCCATGAAGCCGCGCCGCGCCCTGTGGGGCTGGGGCGGCGTGGTGCTGGGCCTGCACGCGCTGGTGCTGGCCAACCTGCCGCGCAACGCCACGCCGCTGGTGGCGCCGGCCCTGGCGCACACCTTCACCACGCGGCTGGTGGAGCTGCCGGCGCCAGCGCCTGTGCCTGCCGCCCTGAGCGCAGCGCAGCGCAGCGCCGCAACTCCCGCCGCTGCTGCTGCTCCTGTGGCCGTGCGCAGCCCTGCACGTCCCGCAAAGCCTGCGCCCCGGCGTGCGCCCGTGCCCGGCAGCGCAGCGCCGCAGGCAGCGCAGGCCGTGGAGGTTGCAAATCCTGTTGTGGATACAGCAGCAGAAGACAGCGACAACGCCGTTTCACAGGCCGAGCCCGGCATGGAATCCGGCCCCTCCGCTGCCCTGGACCCGCTGGCGCATTCGCAAATGCAGTCACAGGCACCCGCATCCGCATCCGAGGATGGCGCAATGCCAGCGCAGCCGGGCGACAGCGTGCTGCAGGCCAGTGCCCCGTCCGCAGAAACGGCACCAGACGCAGCCGGCAGTGCCACCGCGCCCCCAGCGCCAGCTGCCAGCCCTGCCCCAGGGCAGGAGGTGCCTGTGCCGTCCAGTGCCGCCGACACCGCCGTCGGACAGGCCGTTTTTGCGCCCGGTGCCGCACAGGCGCAGCCCGGCCCTCCTCCGGCGGTGCGGCTGCCGGCGCCGCAGAAGCTCAAGTTCGATGTCACTGGCCAGGCCAAAAGCTTCCAGTACAGCGCCCGCGCCGAACTGCTGTGGCAGCACGACGGCCAGAGCTACCAGGCGCGCCAGCAGATCAGCCTGATGCTGCTCGGCTCGCGCACCCAGTCCAGCAGCGGCACGCTGGGCTCTGCCGGGCTGCAGCCGCAGCGCTTTGGCGACCGCACGCGCAGCGAAAAGGCCGCGCATTTCAACTACGACCAGCAGCGCGTCACCTTCAGCGCCAACGCGCCCGAAGCCATCCTGGCCCCCGGCACCCAGGACCGCCTGAGCGTGTTTGTGCAGCTGGGCGCGCTGCTGGCCGCCGCGCCCGAACGCTACCCGGTGGGCACGCGCATCCAGCTGGCCACCGCCGGCACCGGCAGCGTCGATGCCTGGACCTTCACCGTCGAGGGCGAGGAAACACTCAACCTGCCGCTGGGCAGCCTGCAGACCCTGCGCCTGCAGCGCCTGCCCCGCGCAGACCACGGTTACGACCAGAAAGCCCAGCTGTGGCTGGCGCCCGAACTGGGCTACCTGCCGGCGCGCATCCGCCTCACGCAGGCCAATGGCGACTTTGCCGACCTGCGGCTGATGGAGCACGGCGCGCCCTGAGGGCTGCCGCAGCACCTGAGCGCACAGACCCCGGCCCTGGTGTCCTACGCCCTGCTGTCTGCAGGGTGTGGGATAACGGGACCAGAGAGGCGGTTCTGGCCCATGCCCTTGAACTTGGCGCCAACGTGGTCATCTGACAGGCAGTCATTAAAGGAAACACACCATGCAAATGCTCTACGACTCAGACTCTTTTGTGGTGGTCCACATGCGGCCCGATGCCGTGGAGCCAGAAACCCCCGAAGACGGCACCGAAGCCATTCCCCAGCTGGCGCGCCACGGTTTTGAAATCGTGGACAAGCGCTCGGGCAAGGAGGTGTACCTCGACGGTTCCTGGGCAGAAATGTTCCAGCAGAAGATCCTTGCCTGGCAGCGCGAAGCGCCCACCCAGGAAGAAGTGGAAGAAACCCTGGACCGCTACACCGGTCTGGCACAGAACCCGGTCATCGTGCACTGAGCTGCAGCGGGCCGGCACTGCCGGCCTGCCAGGGTTTGGAAAGCATCTGGCAGACAACATCAGCGATTTCTCCAACCTGCCCTGTTCGCCACCCGCTGTTGCCAGCGGGTGGCGAATGTTTTTGGGGCTGCGTTTTGTTTTGTATTGCAATGCCATGGCGATTGATGCCATATGTTGTCAAAATTAAAGATTCAAGCAAAAACAGCCTCTAGCCCATACAGGGACTGCGCCAGCAGCTCCTTTTTGCATAGCAAAACAGGTTTGCCAGGTTTGCCAAAACTGCAGCCTGCCGGGCACTGGACTGCGCTGCAGCCACTGTCCACCTTCACGCTTTTGCTATCCCTGATGATTTGGCAGACACGGATTTTTCAGCAGCAAAAAATGCTGACCTGCCGCCAAAAGCAGCAGACCCGCGCACAGATAACGCGGTCTACTCCTCGGTCTGCTCGTGCAGCCCGGTGATGGCATAGCCTTTTTTGGCCAGCTGCTGGCCGGGCCGGGCAATGCCGTAGTCGTCCCAGTGCGGGGCGTTTTCGTCCATGTCAACGCCCTGGTGTTCGCTTTGCCAGTCGGTGTTGGTGGCTTCCTGGGGAATGGGCTTGCCCTCGGGCACGGCAAGGTGAGAGAACTTGTTGTCGGCTTCAGGCCGGCGGTAGATGTCCACGCGCATGGTCGGGTGCTTTCTGCTGAATGGTGGTGAATGAATCAAGGGGACGCTGGAACGGCCACCTGCAAGGCATTCCACTGTAGGCACGGCGCCTGCAGCACTGCGTAGGAAAAAAACGCCTTTGCCGGCCAGCAGCGCCTTGCCGGGCCAGCACACCAACACGCGCATTTGCAGGCCTGCCGGCTGCCACAGGCTTTTCTGGCCTTACCATGCGCGCCACCCACCCCACACCCCAACCCCACACCCAACCTTAGGGAGAAACATCCATGGCCTTCATGACCTGGAGGGAAAAAAGCGCCGACGCGCTGGCGCAGGGCGGCGTCATCGGCCCGGACGAGCGGCTGCCCTGGCCGCAAACCGCCGCCATGGGCGTGCAGCATGTCATTGCCATGTTCGGCTCGACCGTGCTGGCGCCCATCCTGATGGGGTTCGACCCCAACCTGGCCATCTTGATGAGCGGCATTGGCACGCTGATCTTCTTTTTCATCACCGGCGGCAAGGTGCCCAGCTACCTGGGGTCCAGCTTTGCCT
>JAGOCN010000099.1 GCA_017998735.1 Giesbergeria sp. | reverse complement strand
GCACCTGGTCGCGGCCCACCGGCACCTTGTGCGCCTTGAAAAGCAGAATGTCGGCCGCCATCAGCACCGGGTACATGAACAGGCCGGCGGTCACGCCGTCGTCCGCATCGCGCCCGGTGGCGGCATTCTTGTCCTGCGACGCCTTGTAGGCATGGGCCCGGTTGAGCAGGCCCTTGCCGGTCACGCAGGTCAAGAGCCAGGTGAGTTCGGGAATTTCGGGAATGTCCGACTGGCGGTAGAACATGACCTGGTCCGGGTCCAGACCGGCGGCCAGCCAGCTGGCGGCAATCTCCAGCGTGGAGCGCTGGATGCGCGCCGGGTCTTCGCACTTGATGAGCGCGTGGTAATCGGCCAGAAAGTAAAAGCTCTGCACGCCCGGCGTGCGGCTGGCGGCGACGGAAGGGCGGATGGAGCCGACAAAATTGCCCAGGTGGGGTGTGCCGGTGGTGGTGATGCCGGTCAGGTAGCGCGTGGTGCTCATGTGAACTGTTCGAAGGTGCGAAAAAGACAAAAATGTGGCCAAAGTGCGGCCCGGCGGCGGCGCGTTTTCAGCGCAGCAGCGCGGTGAGTGGCGTCAGCAGCAGGCCGATGGCGCCATAGCCCAGCGCCATCAGCGGCCGCAGCCACAGCGTGGTGACCACACCGGCCAGCACCAGGCCCATGACGATGAAAAAGCCCCACGGCTCGATGCGCGAGACCAGCTCTGCCTGCCTGCCTGGCAGCAGGCCGACCAGCACGCGCCCGCCGTCCAGCGGCGGCAGCGGAAACAGGTTGAAAGCCCACATCACCAGGTTCACCAGCATGCCGCCCTGCGCCATCTTGAGGAAAAACGGCTCCCACACGCCCAGGCCGGTGAGCAGCACCAGCAGCAGCGCCCAGAAGATGGCCTGCACAAAGTTGGACGCCGGCCCGGCCAGCGCCACCAGCACCATGTGGCGTTTGGGGTCGCGCAGGTTGCCAAAGTGCACCGGCACCGGCTTGGCATAACCGAACAAGAACGCCCCCGAGGTGGCGAAGTACAGCACCAGCGGCATCAGCACGGTGCCCACCGGGTCGATGTGCACCAGCGGGTTGAGCGTGACGCGCCCCAGCTGCCAGGCGGTGTTGTCGCCATAGTGGCGCGCGGCATAGCCGTGGGCCGCTTCGTGCACGGTGATGGCAAACAGCACCGGCAGGGCGTAGATGAGGATGGTCTGGAGAAGGTTGGTGGATTCCACTGCGCGCATTGTCGCATTGCACTGCAGCATGGCGGCGCAAAGGCCGTGCTGCCTGTCTGTCCGGGCGCGCTGTGATATCCCGTCCGTGCGGTGGCCGGCGCAGCCGGTGCTTCAGCCCAGGCCGATGTCCGCCAGGCTGCCGCGCCCGCGCCGCAGCACGTCGGGTTCACCGCCGCTGTCCATGGGGGTGAGGTCAATGACGGTGGTGGGAGCGAGCGGGCAGGCGCCGGCGTCCACGATGGCGTCGATCAGGCGCTCGTAGCGTTCGCGGATGTCGCCCGCGTCGTTCAGCGCCTCGGTTTCGTCCTGCGGAATCAGCGTGGTGGCCAGCAGCGGGCCGCCGTGCAGTTCCAGCAGCATCTGCAGGCTCTTGCAGTCGGGCACGCGCAGGCCGATGGTCTTGCGCGAGGGGTGGCTGATGCGGCGCGGCACTTCCTTGGACGCTTCCAGAATGAAGGTGTACGGCCCCGGTGTGGCGGCCTTGAGCAGCCGGTACTGGCGGTTGTCGACGCGCGCGTAGTTGGCCAGTTCCGACAGGTCGCGGCACAGCAGCGTCAGGTGGTGCTTGTCGTCCACCCCGCGGATGCGGCGCAGGCGCTCGACGGCCGCCCGGTCGTCGATCTGGCAGACCAGCGCATAGCTCGAATCGGTGGGCACCGCCAGCACGCTGCCTTTTTGCAGCAGGGCTGCGGCCTGCTTGAGCAGGCGCGGCTGCGGGTTGTCGGAATGGATTTCAAAAAGCTGGGCCATGGCAAAACGGGGTTCGGTAAAGAAATTTCAGTGCGGGTGACGAATGCGCCCTGCCAGCAGTTCCCACACCGGTGTCAAACCGGCGGGCAGCGGCGGCAGCGCGCCCAGGTCGGTGCGCGATTCCTCGGGGCTGTGAAAGTCGCTGCCGCGCGAAGCCGCCAGACCGAATTCGCGTGCCATGGCGGCGTAGGTGGCGTACTCGGGCACCGAATGCGCGCCGGTCACCACTTCCACGCCCTGGCCGCCGTGCTGACAGAACTCGGAAAACAATGCGTATTCGGCGTTGGTGCTCAGGTGGTAGCGCGCCGGGTGGGCAATCACCGCCATGCCGCCGGCCTGCGTGATCCAGCGCACCGCATCGCCCAGCCCAGCCCAGCGGTGCTCCACAAACCCCGGTTTGCCCTCGACCAGAAACCGGCGAAACACCTGGCCGGTGTCGCGGCACACGCCGCTGTCGACCAGAAAGCGCGCAAAGTGCGTGCGCGAGATCAAATCCGGGTTGCCCACATAGCGCAGCGCGCCCTCGTAGGCGCCGCCAATGCCCGCCAGCGCCAGCCCCTCGGCCATGGCGCGTGCCCGCGCATCGCGCCCGCCGCGCGTGGCGGCCAGGCCCTGCACCAGCGCAGCGTTGTCGGCGTCAAAGCCCAGCCCCACGATGTGCACCGTGGCGCCGGCAAAGCTGACCGAGATTTCGGTGCCGGTCAGGTAGGCCACACCCTGCACACGGGCGGCTTCAGCGGCGCGCTGCTGGCCGGCCACCTCGTCGTGGTCGGTCAGCGACCACAGCGCCACGCCGTTGCTGCGGGCGCGTTCGGCCAGGGCTTCGGGCGTCAGTGTTCCGTCAGACACCACGGAGTGGCAGTGCAGGTCGGCGTTGAGGTCGCAGGGTGTTTCAGGGGAGGAAGGCACGGCGGCATTGTAGAACCGCGACATGAAAAAGCGCCCCGAAGGGCAGTGCGCAGGGTTGATAACCCCAATGTGTTAAATATGTAATTAAAAGTAGAATTTGCAAATTGCACCATGGCCTGGCGCTGTGGCTTGCAGCCTTTTATCTGGAAACGCACGATGAACTTCAACAACCTGCCCGTGGCACGCACGCTGTGGGCCGCCCTGGTCGGACTGGTACTGGCACTGCTGCTGCTGGGGTGGGCGCTATTGCACCAGCTGGGCCAGATCCAGATCGGGGTGGAGCAGCAGGTGCAGGCCAGCGAAGCGCGCACTGCCCTGGCGCTGCGCTGGCAGGGCTTGGACGCGCTGGACCTGGAGCGCGCCCTGGCCAGTGCGCTGGTCAGCGACGGCGCGGCCCATGCCCAGCTGCAGCAGCGCCTGGCGCAGGGCAGGGCAGGCACTGCGGCCTTGCAGAAAAAGCTGGCCGAAACGGCCGCCTTTCCTGAAAGCCGACCGCAGCTGGAGCGCCTGGCCAGCGAACAGGCCGCCGTGCTGGCCCTGGCGGACCAGGCGCAGCAGGCCCGGCTGGACGGCGGCGTGGCGCTGGCCGGCACCGTGGTGCAGGAAAAACTGCGCCCGGCCCTGGCCGCCTACAGCGCATCGCAGGACGCCTTTGTCGCGCTGCAGGAGCGCCAGCGCGCGCAGGCCAGGGCTGCAGGCCACGGGCGCATGGCCACGGCCGTGCAGGTGGCGGCGGCGCTGGCATGCCTGCTGGTGCTGGCCGCTGCGGGGCTGGCAACGTGGCTGCTGCGCTCCATCCACCAGCCCCTGCGCCATGCCATGGGCCTGGCCAATGCCATTGCCAGTGCCGGTGCCGACCAGCCCGCCGCGCCGCACGGCGGGCGCCGGCCCGTGCCGGGCCAGGTGCTGCAGTCGTTCTCGGACATGGCGGCGCGGCTGCGCAGCGTGGTGGGCGAAATGCGCCTGGGGGTGCAGTCGGTGGGCGGCGTGGCGGCGCAGCTGGCCAGGGACCAGCAAAGCCTGTCGGTGCAGCACCGGCAGGCCGCCACCGAACTGGAGCAGGCCGCTGCCGGCATGGCGCAGCTGGGCACCGCGCTGGTGCAGTCGGCCGACAGCGCACGCGCGGCTGGCGCCCTGGTGCAAAGCGCGGCGCAGGCCACTGGGCATGGCACCGAAGTGGTGGCGCAGGTGGCCAGCAGCATGAAGGGCATTGGCGCCCGTTCGCGCCAGATGGGCCCTGCCATCGCCGCCCTGGAGTCGCTGGCCTTTCAGACGCAGATCCTGGCGCTCAACGCCGCTGTCGAAGCGGTGCGCGCCGGCGAGCAGGGCGAGGGCTTTGAAGTGGTGGCCGGCGAGGCGCGCCTGCTGGCCCGGCGCAGCACCGAAGCGGCCCGCGAACTGCGCATGCTGTTCGGCGCTGCGGTGCACAGCGTGGACATGGGCGCGCAGCAGGTGGCCCAGGCCGGCCAGGGCATGGAGCGCATTGCCGCCAGCGTGCAGCACCTGGAAGATCTGGTGGCCGATGTGGCCACCGCGTCCGGCGCGCAGCACGCGGGCGCTGCACACACCGGCCAGGCGCTGGCCCGCCTGGACCAGCAGGTGCGCCAGGGCGCGCTGCTGCTGGAACAGTCCGGCGCAGCCGCCAGCGCCCTGCACGGCCAGGCGCAGCACCTGTCGCAGGTGGTGTCGCTGTTCAACGTGGACACCGGCGCCTGGCAGGACGCAGGGCAGGCGGGCCACACGGCCTCCACCGCCTGGGACCGGCTGCAGCAGCAACTGCCCGACCGCACGCCCGCGCTGTCTGGAGCCGCTGCCGAAGAATTTGACGACACCGACCTGTCCTTCAGCCACACCGGCCCGCACCGGACCGCCAACGGCAAAGGGCCCCGCAGCCGCCCCGTGCTGGCCAGCCAGGAAGACTGGGAAAGTTTCTGAACGCAGGCGCGGGCAGCAGGTGCAGGTGCAGGCCCCAACACAGGTGCAGGGTCTGCAAGGAGTTTTGCTTCTATTTTGATAGCTGCTCGCGCAAGCAGCACAAGGGCTGGAAGCCGATTTGGCTATAAATCAGCATTTGCGCGGGTCTGCTTGACGTTCCCATGCCCCGCGCCGCACCGTGCCGGCAGCAAGGCAATGCGCCAGTTCACAGCAGACCAGTTCACACCAGATCACACCAGATCACACCTCCGCGCCTTCAATCAAAAACTGCAGCCGGCGTTCGCCCTTCCATTCGTTCACGTCCAGCCTGAAAGCCAGCAGCACGCGGCCGGGCAGCGGGTCGGTGCGGCCAAACCACACGCCATCGACCGGCTGGCCCTGGTGCAGCAGCTTGACCGACAGGTGGTTCTTGTCCGCGCCCACCAGCCGCTGGCTCAGCACCTGCACCTCCTCGCTGAAGGTGGGCGGGGCAAAGCCCTGGCCCCAGACCTCGCGGTGCAGCGCGTCCACCAGGTCGGTGCGGCAGTACTCGGGCGCCAGCGGGCCGTCGGTGTCGAGCCGCCGGGTCAGCGTGGCGGCGTCCAGCCATTCGCGCGCCACCTGCGCCAGCGCCTGGCCAAACACGGCCAGCTGGTCGGCCGCAATGGTGCAGCCCGCCGCCATGGCATGGCCGCCAAATTTCAGCAGCACGCCGGGGTGGCGCTTGGCCACCAGGTCGAGCGCGTCGCGCAAATGGAAACCCGGAATCGAGCGGCCCGAGCCCTTCAGCTCGTGCCCCTTGCCCGGCGCGCTGCTGGCGGCAAACACAAAGGCCGGGCGGTGCAGCCGGTCCTTGATGCGCGAAGCGACGATGCCGACCACGCCTTCGTGAAAATCCGGGTCAAACAGGGTGATGGCCGGTGGCGGCGCGTCGTCCATGTCCAGCAGCTGGTCCGCCATCAGCATGGCCTGCTCGCGCATGCCGCCTTCGATGCTGCGGCGTTCGCGGTTGATCGCGTCCAGCGCCTGCGCCAGTGCCAGGGCCTGCGCCGGGTCGTCGGTCAGCAGGCATTCGATGCCGATGGTCATGTCGGCCAGCCGGCCGGCGGCGTTGATGCGCGGGCCGAGCGCAAAGCCGAAATCAAAGGTGGTGGCCACCTGCGCCTGGCGCCCGGCGGCGACAAACAGCGCCGCCATACCTGCCGGCAGGTGGCCGGCGCGGATGCGCTTCAAGCCCTGCGCCACCAGCCGGCGGTTGTTGGCGTCCAGCCGCACCACGTCGGCCACGGTGCCCAGCGCCACCAGCGGCAGCAGGGGCTCCAGGCGCGGCTGCGTGGCCTTGTCAAACACGCCGCGCGCACGCAGCTCGGTGCGCAATGCCAGCAGCACATAGAACATCACGCCGACCCCGGCCAGGCTCTTGCTTTCAAAACCGCAGCCGGGCTGGTTCGGGTTGACGATGGCATCGGCCGCCGGCAGCTGCGGGCCGGGCAGGTGGTGGTCGGTCACCAGCACCGCCAGGCCCAGCGCGCGCGCTTCGGCCACGCCGTCCACGCTGGCAATGCCGTTGTCCACGGTGATCAAGAGGTCGGCGCCGCGTGCGTGCACGCGTTTGGCAATCGGTGCGGTCAGGCCATAGCCATCGGTCACGCGGTCGGGCACCAAATAATCGACATGCTGCGCGCCCAGCAGGCGCAGGCCGCGCACCGCCACGGCGCAGGCGGTGGCACCGTCGCAGTCGTAGTCGGCGACGATGCACAGGCGCTGCTGCCGGGCAATGGCGTCGGCCAGCAGCACGGCGGCCTGCTGCACGCCGTGCAGTCCGGCAGGCGGCAGCAGGC
>JAGOCN010000098.1 GCA_017998735.1 Giesbergeria sp. | reverse complement strand
CTGCCTCTGGTGCTGGGTCCGGAAGGCACACTCCACCCCTGGCGCATTCACAAATACAAAGGGGTAGGACATCTGCCCCAGGGACTGGGAGCCAAGGCAGACCCGGCCAAGCGGGCGCTGATGAACCAATTGCCGCGCCTGCTGTCTGCCTACGGCAAAACGCCTGGTTATGAAAATGTGGTTGTGGTGCTGGACAGCGACCGTCGCAACTGCCAGGAATTTCTGGCCGAACTTCAGGCCGTGCTCACACAATGCACGCCAGCCCCCCGTGCGCTTTTCCGTTTGGCCATTGAAGAAATGGAAGCGTGGCTTCTGGGCGATCGCCAGGCGTTGCTGCGCGCTTACCCGAAAGCGAAACGGGAGGTGCTGGCACGCTATGTGCAAGACAGTGTTTGCGGTACGTGGGAGCTGCTGGCCGATGCCGTTCATCCGGGCGGGCACCCGGCCATCCACAAGGCAGGCTGGCCCCTGCCCGGACAGGTCAAGCACCTGTGGGTCGAGAACATTGCCCCGCACATGGACGTGCAAACCAATGTGTCACCAAGTTTTGGCAAATTTCGCGATGGACTGCGCCGCATGGCGGGCAGTGAAACATGAATGGCACAACACGGATGCAGCGCCGGGCATTGCACTGCGCGTTTTTCAAAAAGCATAGCTGCCAGCGCTTGCGCTGCATGCATTTGCCCATAAAAACCTCTGCAAACTTTTGCAGCACCTGCGCTGGCAGCTCCTTTTTTTGGTGTTTTTTCCATGGCAAGCAACAACCCCACCCTTGACATTTTTGACCAGTGGGCCAGCGCCGCGCCGGTGGCGGATGCGCCAGAGGGGCCGGATGCGCCAGGTGCGTCAGGTGCGTCTGCCAGCGGGGGCGGGCAGGGTGCCGGCCCGGGCGTTGCGGCAGCGCAGGACTTTGGCAGTCCGGGGGTCGAACCCGGTCCCGACTTTGATCCGGCACCGGCAGTGGTCCCCTCTGCCACCCCGCTGGCGCTGCGCCGCGCTGTGCAGGAACTGCTCAGGAACGGCGTGCTGGAGCAGTCGGCCAAGCCGCACCTGTTTCGCCAGATTGCCAGCGCCACCGAGCGCGTCAATGCGCAGCTTGAGCCGCTGGACCTGCAGGTGCGCGTGGACGACGTGCGCGGGCTGGCCTATGTGGCGGTTGCGCCGGGCTACCAGCCGGACGGAGAAGACGGGGATGAGTGGACGCACCCGCTGGTGCGCCGGCTGCGCCTGACGCTGGAGCAGTCGCTGCTGCTGGCCATCCTGCGGCGCGAATTTTTGCAGCGCGAGCAGGAAGGCGGTTTGGGTGTGCCGGTGCGCCTGGCGGTCGACAGCCTGCTGCCGCAGCTGGAAATCTACCTGGGCAGCACCGGCAGCGACCTGCAGGAGCGCAAACGCTTGGCGGCGCTGCTGGAGAGCCTGCGCGGGCACGGCGTGGTGTCCGAGGTCGATGCGCAGGAAAGCATCACCCTGCGCCCCATGATGGTGCACCTGGCCAACCCGCAGAACCTGCAGACGTTGCTGCAGCACCTGCGCTCGATCACCGCCGCCCACACTGCCGGCACCGACCCGGACGAAGCGAAGGAAGGCACCCCATGACACCTGGTACAGCCCCTGGCACGGCAGCGATGCAGATGAAGATGGAGATGGAGATGGAGATGGAGATGGCGCCAGCAACGGCGCCCGCCGGTACGGCCTTGCCGGCGGGCGCGTCGCACCTGCCAGACCCCAGCCACCACGCCCAAAACCCAAACTCTGCCCAGCACGGCTACCACCTGCAGGCGCTGCACCTGTACAACTGGGGCGCTTTTTCCGGTCGCCACCAGGCCAGCTTCGATGCGGCCAACACCGCCATCATTGGTGCCACGGGCAGCGGCAAGACCACGCTGATCGATGCGCTGATGACGCTGCTGTGCGCCCAACCGCGCTACAACCTGGCCTCCACCGGCGGGCACGAAAGCGACCGCGATCTGGTGTCCTATGTGCGCGGCGCCAGCGGCCCCGGCCACACTGGCGGCGACAGCGACCACCTGGCGCGCACCGGCCGCTGCACCACCGCCATTGCCGCCAGACTGGTGCGCGGCCAGGGCGGCAAGGCGCCCGAAGACGCGGTGCTGATCGGCGCCATCTTCTGGTTCGACGGCAGCAGTGCGTCGGTGGGCGACCTGGGGCGGCGCTGGTTCTTTGCGCAGGGCGCGGGCCACGACCTGGACCTGTGGCTGGAAGAGCACCACAGCGGCGGCGCACGCGCCCTGGGCAGGCTGGAGAAAAACACCGATGGCCTGCAGCTGTTCCCCAGCAAGAGCGCCTACCTGGCGCGGCTGCAGCGCTTTTTCGAGGTCGGCCCGAACGCCTTCACGCTGCTCAACCGCGCCGCCGGCCTCAAGCAGCTCAACAGCATCGACGACATCTTCCGCGAGCTGGTGCTGGACGACCAGTCCGCGTTCGAGGACGCCCTGAAAGTGGCTGCCAGCTTTGACGAGCTGGCCAGCATCCACACCGAGCTGGAACTGGCCCAGCGCCAGTACCTGGCGCTGCTGCCGCTGCGCGAGCTGGGCCAGCAGGAGCAACGCCAGCAGCAGCGCCTGGCCGAACTGTGCACCCTGCAGGTGGCGCTGCCGTACTGGTTTGCACGCCAGGGCCTGCAGCTGTGGCAGCAGCGCAGCAGCGCCTTGAGCGCGCAGCTGGCGCAGCTGCAGGGCCAGACCACGGCGGCCCAGACCACGCTCAGGCACGCCCGCGCCGACGAGCAGGTGCGGCTGGAAGACTACCTGCGCACCGGCGGCAGCAACATCGAACTGCTGCAGGGCAGCATTGCAGCGCAGCGCCAGCTGCTGGGCCAACGCCAGGCGGCGCTGTCCGACTACCGCACCCTGGCGCGCAACCTGGCCTTGCCCTGGCCGGCAGACGCCCTCCTGGACGCCGCGCTGCTGGCCAGCCACCAGCACCAGGCCGGCAGCGCCCTCCTGCAGTTGCAGGCACGCCAGGCAGAGCACAGCGCTGCCGCCGAAGAAGCCGTGGCCCGCGAACACAATGCCCATGCCGAACTGGCGCAGCTGCAGGCCGAGCAGCGGTCGGTGCAGCAGCGCCCCGACTCCAACCTGCCGCCGCTGTTCCCGGCGTTTCGGGCGGCGCTGGCCGAGCAGCTGCAGCTGGCCCCCGAGGCGCTGCCCTTTGCCGCCGAGCTGATCGAGGTGCGCAAAGACCAGCAGGCCTGGCGCGGCGCCATTGAACGCGCCCTGGGCAGCCACCGGCTGCGCATTCTGGTGCCGTCGCACGCGCTGCCTGCAGCGCTTGCGTGGGTCAACCAGCGCCACAACCGCCTGCATGTGCGGCTGCTGGAGGTGCAGGAAGTGCAGGAGGCGCAGGAGGCGCCTTCCCCGCCTTTGCTGCAGGACGGTTTCTGCCGCAAGCTCAACCTCAAGCCCCATGCCAGCCAGAACGCCCTGCGCCAGCTGCTGGCCGGCCTGGACCGCCACTGCGTGGACAGCGCCGAGGCGCTGCGCCACACGCCGCGCGCCATGACCGCGCAGGGCCTGATGTCGGGCCAGGCGCTGCAGTTTGACAAGCAAGACCAAAAGCGCCTGGACCAGGACTGGATGACCGGTTTTGACAACCGCGACCGGCTGGCGCAGCTGGACCGCCAGGTGCAGCAGGCGCAGGCCCAGTGGAGCGGTCTGGCACAGGCCAAAAGGGCCGCCCAGCAAGCGCTGGCGCGGGCCGCCGACCAGCAGCGCCTGTGGCAGCAACTGACCACCCTGCGCCTGCAGGACCTGGACGTGGCCGACACCCAAGCGCAGTTGCAGCGCCTGGAGCAGCAGCTGGCAGCGCTGCTGAACCCGCAGTCCGACACCGCGCAGGCCAAGGCGCGCTGGGAATCGGCCCGGCAGGCCAGCGCGCAGGCCGATGCCGCCCTGCGCGCCCTGGAGCAGCAGCACACCGCAGCAGCGGTTGAACACCGCAGTGCCGAGAAAAAACAGGCCGCCGGCGCTGCCCGCGTGGCCGGCCTGCCCGCGCGCCCGCCGCTGCCGGACGACGCCCTGGCGCAGCGCCTGCCGGGCGGCCTGCCCGCCCTGGACTGCGAGCAGATCGACGCGCAGGAGCAGCACGCGCTGGCCCAGCTGCACAAGCACCTGGACACCCACCACCGCCAACTGGCCGAGCTGCACAAAGACCTGGTGCGCCAGCTGGGCCGCGCCTTGAAGGAAGACCGGGGCGCGCTGAGCGACCACAGCGAAGAGCTGGACGCCCTGCCGCATTTTCTGGAACGCCTGCGCGTGCTGGAAGAAGAAGCCCTGCCCGAAAAGCGCCAGCGCTTTCAGCAATACCTCCACAGCGCGTCCGAGCAGGGGGTGAGCACGCTGCTCGGCGGCATCCAGACCCAGGTGGCCGACATCACCGAGCGCATCGAAGACCTCAACCGCACGCTGCAGCGGGTCGATTTTCAGCCGGGCCGCTACCTGCAGCTGCACCCGCAGACCGTGGTGCACCAAAGCCTGCAGAGCCTGAACCGCGCCATGGCCCAGCTGCGCACCGAGCGCCTGCAGAGCGATGGCGGCCAGGGCCATTACCAGGCGCTGCGCACGCTGGTCGAACTGCTGCGCGAACACGCCACCAACCGCCGCACCAAGGCCGCGCAGGCACTGCTGGACGCCCGCTACCGCCTGCAGTTTGCGGTGCATGTGCTCGACCGCGCCAGCGGCCAGGTGCTGGAGCGGCGCACCGGCTCGCAGGGCGGCAGCGGCGGTGAAAAGGAAATCATCGCCAGCTACGTGCTCACCGCTTCGCTCAGCTACGCACTGTGCCCGCCGGGGCGCAGCCAGCCGCTGTTTGGCAGCATCGTGCTGGACGAGGCCTTTTCCAAAAGCTCGCAGTCGGTGGCAGCGCGCATCATCCAGGCGCTGCATGAATTTGGCCTGCACGCGCTGTTTGTCACCCCCAACAAGGAAATGCGCCTGCTGCGCAACCACACCCGCTCGGCCGTGCTGGTGCTGCGGCGCGGGCGCCAGGCCAGCCTGGCGTGCCTGGGCTGGCAGGAGCTGGGCGAGAAACTGGAAGCGCGCCGGCTGCAGCCCGATGCGCAGCACGAAAAAATGGATGAAAAAAGCCTCTAGCGCTTGTGCAGCCTGCGCTGACAGCTCCTTTTTTGAGAGCATCTGAATTCATGCCTTTGTCCTTGTCCCTGTCCCTGTCCCTGTCCCTGTTCCTGTCCTTGCACGCCCCATGAAATCCCCCCACCACTTGGCGCAGCAGCTGGCGCGCCAATGGCAGCGCAGCGACTGGCGCGAAGCGCACCTGCTGCCGGGCGCAGGCGCCTGGCCGATGCACCTGTCCATCGGCGCGCCGACGGCGCACAGCTTCCAGCACGCCAGCCCGGCGCTGCGCGAACACCTGCAGGTTTGGCAGGCGGTGTCGGACCACGGCCCTGGCAGCGTGCAGTGGGCGCCGCGCAGCTACCGCGGCGGCGCCGCGCCCCTGCCGGTGCCGCTGCACTGGACGCTGGAGCGCCCGTCCGATGCCATGGCCGCCATCGTGCGCTTTGCCGGGCGCGAACACGCCAGCGTGGCCGCCGACCACCAGGCATTGGTCGCCGTGCTGGCGCAGGCCGATGCGGTTTTTCACCAGCTGCTGCTGCGCCGGCCCAACCTGTGGCGCCACCTGCCGACCGACCAGGTGCTTACCGCCACCCGCGTGGCCTTGCAGCTGGCACCCGGTTGCGCCGGCGGCAGGCCGCTGCGTGCGCTGGCCGTGGCCGGCAACGACAGCAAGTTTTTCGAGCGCCACGACAGCCTGCTCAAGGCCCTGCTGGACCAGCGCTTTGGCGGCGAGGCCAGCCGCCAGGGGCTGACCGCCTTTCTGGGCGCCAGCCCCGAGGGCGAGCACTGGGTGCTGGTGGCGCCGCTGGCCGATGGCCTGCTGCCGTTTCGCCGCCAGCGCGTCACCACCACCGAGCTGCACACCACCGCTTTGCCCGCCCGACGCATCCTGCTGGTGGAAAACGAACGCAGCCTGCACCAGCTGCCCCGGCCCGTGCCGGACACCATCGCCATCCTGGGCAGCGGCCTGAACCTGGCCTGGCTGGCCGCAGCCTGGCTGCAGGAGCGCGATGTGGCGTACTGGGGCGATCTGGACACCTGGGGGCTTGCCATGCTGGCCACGGCGCGCCGCCACCTGCCGCAGCTGCACGCGCTGCTGATGGACCGCGCCACCTTTGACGCCCACGCCGCCATGGCCGTGGTGGAACCCCAGCCCTGCGACGCGCCCTGGCCGTCTGCTCTGCTGCACCCGCACGAAAGCGAACTTTCACAGTACCTGGCAACGCTGGACAAGGGGCGGCTGGAGCAAGAATTTTTGCCTGCACAAGAAGTGGCCTGTGCGGTGCAGGCATGGGCCTGGAATTGATGCATTTTTCATAGCTGCCAGCGCAAGTTGCATATGCGCTGGAGGCCGATTTGACTCAATTTTTCCAGGCAGAACTACAGGCAATGTCCAGCGTGCCTTGCCAAGCTTGGCGCTACCTGCCCGGGCTTGCTGGCGGTTGTTCAAAGTTCAGTGGCTGCTGCTTTCAGTGCAGAGATCGCGCAGGCACTGCAAAGGCACAATGAATTTTCAGCAACCAACAAAACCCAGCCATGTCG
>JAGOCN010000097.1 GCA_017998735.1 Giesbergeria sp. | reverse complement strand
GCGCAGCACCGGCCCGATCTGCTCGAGCGCGCCCGCGCTGCCGGAGCGCTGTCGCGCGCAGACGAGGCCATGCTGGCCGGGCGCGGCTGATACAGGCACAAGGGGACTGTGGATTGGTTATAATCGCGGGCTTTTCGATCCTCTGGCCGGCCGCCCTGCAATGATTCACTGCGGGGCCTGAACGTCAATCCCGACGCTGCCACTCTTGGCGCGGACACGATCGTTGGATGCCCACAAAATGAACCTGATCCAGACCCTTGAGGCGGAAGAAATTGCCCGCCTTGGCAAGACCATTCCCGAATTTGCCCCCGGCGACACCGTCATCGTCAGCGTGAACGTGGTTGAAGGCGCCCGCAAGCGCGTGCAGGCCTACGAAGGCGTGGTGATTGCCAAGCGCAACCGTGGCCTCAACAGCGGCTTCACGGTGCGCAAGATCTCCAGCGGCGAAGGCGTGGAGCGCACGTTCCAGACCTACAGCCCGCTGATCGCCAAGATCGAAGTCAAGCGCCGTGGTGACGTGCGCCGCGCCAAGCTGTACTACCTGCGCGAGCGCAGTGGCAAGTCGGCACGCATCAAGGAAAAGCTGCCCCAGCGCGTCAACAAGGCCGCAGTGCGCGAAGCCGCTGCCGTGGCCGCAGCGGCCGCCGCAGAGGCGTAACCCGCCCCGCTGTGCGCCAGAGCCTGTCTGGCGCACCGCAAGCCGCTGCAGCAACTGCTGTCAGCGGCTTTTTTCATGGGCGCGGCAGGCTGCGCTTTGTCTTTGCGTTTTTCTCCTTTTATTTCCAGCGCATTTTTGCTTTGACCGGTTTGCAGCGCTTTGGTGGAAAACGCTGGGTTTTGCTATTGAAAGAGGAGCTGCTGGCGCAGGCTGCACATGCGCTGGAAGCATTTTTTACCAAAAAATTCTGTGGCAGGGCAGCCTTGGCCCGGTACCAATCCGGTACCGCACCGCCCAGCCAGCCTGAAAACGCCCTATTTTTTTCACTGCCCCCACCCTCTGCATGACAGCACCCCTTCCGATTCCTGCCCTTTCGCAAGGCAGCCTGCTGCCCGATTTCGATCCGCGCAGCGTGCCGGTGGTGGGCGTGGATTCGCACCTGCCTGCCGTGCCGCTGTCGGCACTGACGCCCGATTCACTGCGCCAGCGCTTTGCGCTGCCACCGGCATGGCAGCCGGAAGTGGCGCAGGAGCCGCAGTTTTTTTCCGAGCGTCCGCCCGTGCTGGCTTCGGTGCTGCTGTCCATCGTGCTGCGCGAGCAGCCCATGGTGCTGCTGACCGAACGGACATTGCACCTGAGCACGCATTCGGGGCAGGTGGCCTTTCCGGGCGGGCGGGTGGACCCCGAAGATGCCACGCCCACGGCTGCAGCGCTGCGGGAAGCCTGGGAAGAGGTGGGGCTGGAGCCACGCTTTGTCGAGGTGCTGGGCGTGCTGCCGCAGTACGTGACCGGCTCGTCCTTCATCATCTCGCCGGTGGTGGCGCTGGTGCAGCCGGCGTGCGAGCTGCGGCCCAACCCGCACGAGGTGGCAGACATCTTCGAAGTGCCACTGGCGTTTTTGCTGAACCCGGCGCACCACCAGCGCCATGCCTTTGAATGGCAAGGGGTGCGCCGCGAATGGTTTTCCATGCCTTACCGGGCAGGCAGCAAGGACCATTACATCTGGGGCGCCACGGCCGGGATGCTGCGCAATTTCTACCGTTTCATGCAGGCCTGAAAAACACGCAGGCAGTGCGCTTCTGCAGGCCCGGGGGCTGTGGCTATCATGCGTGCCATGAGTTTCTTCGCCATCTTGTTTGCCCTGCTGATCGAGCAGGCGCGCCCGCTCTCCAGCAGCAACCCCATCCACGGCGGCATCCGCGCCTGGGCCTTGTCCATCAGCCGCAGGTTCGATACCGGCAGACCGGTGCATGCCTGGGTGGCCTGGAGCCTGGCGGTGCTGCTGCCCAGCCTGGTCGTGCTGGGCGTTCACAGCCTGCTGCTGTGGGGCCTGGGCTGGCCGTTTGCCATGCTCTGGAGCGTGGCGGTGCTGTACCTGACCCTCGGATTCCGGCAGTTCAGTCACCATTTCACCGGGCTGCGGGACGCGCTGGAAGACGATGACACGGCGCGCGTGCGCCAGCTGCTGGCGCAGTGGCAGCGGGTGGACGTGGGCGTTCTGTCCCGCAGCGAACTGGTCAGGCATGTTATTGAATACTCGGTCATTGCCGCGCACCGCCATGTGTTCGGGGTGCTGGCCTGCTATTCGGTGTTTGCCGCGCTGGGCCTCGGCCCGGCGGGGGCGGTGTTCTACCGCATGGCCGAGTTTGTCTCGCGCCACTGGCGCAGCGACGGCATCCGTGCCGTGCAGCCCGTCAGTGCGGCACAGCAGGGCGCTTCAAAGCGTGCCTGGCAGGCCATCGACTGGCTGCCTGCACGGCTGACGGCGCTCGGTTTTGCCATGGTGGGCAGCTTTGAAGAGGCCATTGAAGGCTGGCGTTTCCATGCGCAGCATTTCCCCGACGACAACGACGGGGTGGTACTGGCCGCCACCGCCGGCGCCATCAACGTGCAGCTTGGCGGCGAGGTGCTGAAGGCCCAGGCCGGCGAGTTCGCCACGCAGTGGCCGGAAGCCGGAACAGGGGCCGCCGCGCCGCGCAGTGGCCGCACGCCAGGCCGCGAGCCGGAGGTGTGGCACCTGCGCAGCGTGGTCGGGCTGGTGTGGCGTTCGGTGGTGGTGTGGATGCTGCTGCTGGCGCTGCTGACGCTGGCGCGCCTGCTGGGGTGATGCGGCGGCCCGGGCCGGTTCTGGCCGCTCCAGGCCGGGGCAGCTGTGCCTCTGGCGCTGCCGCTTTCAATTTCAATTTCAATACCGGGTGTGCCCCAGTTCGGCAAACAGGTCGATGTAAATTTGATAGCGGTTGGCGCTGATCCCGCCTGCGCCAGAGCCGTTTTCGACTGCATCGCGCACGCCGCAGCCCGGCTCGTGCAGGTGCGTGCAGTTGTAGAACCTGCAGGCTGTGGCATGGGCTGCAATGTCGGGCATGCAGGCGGCCAGCTGCATGGGGGCAATGTGCTGCAGGCCGAATTCCTGAAACCCCGGGGAATCGATCAGCGCGGTGCTGCGCTCTGCATCCACCCAGTACAAGGACGTGCTGGTGGTGGTGTGCTTGCCGGAGTTGAGCGCCTGCGAGATTTCGTTGGTCAGCACGCTGGCGCCCGGCACCAGCAGGTTGATGAGCGTGCTTTTGCCCGCGCCCGACGGGCCCAGCACCAGCGTGGTCTTGCCCTGCAGGTGTTCCAGCAGCAGGGGCCGGTCCGCCTCGCAGGAAGCGCGCAGCGACAGCGGCAGCACGCCGTACGGGTGCGTGCCGTCCGCGGCTTCAATGCGGCGGTAGGGCAGCAGCCGCTCCCAGGCGCGGGCAAAGGGCTCGACCAGGTCGGTCTTGTTCAGCGCAATCAGCGGCGCAATGCCGGCCGCTTCGGCCGCAATCAGGGCGCGCGCCAGCTGGCTTTCGGAAAACACCGGCTCGGCGGCCACCAGAATCAAGACCTGGTCCAGGTTGGCGGCAAACGACTTGGTGCGGATTTCGTCCTGGCGGTAAAACAGGTTGCGCCGTTCCTGCACTTTTTCGATGGTGCCTTCGTGGCCCTGGCCGGCCGGCGCTGCCTGCCACCAGACGCGGTCGCCCACCACCACCTGGTTCTTCTTGCCGCGCGGATGGCAGATGCGGCGTTCGCCGTCCGGGGTTTCCACCATGCAGTGGCGTCCGTGGCTGGCCACCACCAGGCCCTCGTGCAATGCGCTGCGCTCGGTCATGCGGTGGCCCACCAGGGTTCAGGCGGGAAGCAGCAAGGCATCGATGCGGCTGGCCACGTCGAAGTCGCTGATGGACAGGCCCTTGACGTCGTGCGTGTTCAGCCGCACCACGCAGCGGTTGTAGTGCACCGACAGATCGGGGTGGTGGTCCTGCACATGGGCCACCAGGGCAATGCCGTTCACGAAAGCCATGGTTTCGTAATAGTTGGCAAAGCGGAAGGTTTTTTCAATTGCCACGTCCGCGCCGTCGCCGGTCAGAGTCCAGCTTTCGAGCTGCGCCAGTTTTGCTACGATTTCTGTAGCTGTCAGCGCACGGCGGGTGTGCGCTGACCAGTCTTTTGTCTTCAACATGCTGGTCATGGTGTGGCCGTCAAGGCAGGTGGGGTTGCAGTGGGGTGGTGGCTGCGGATGCTGGCAGGGGCATGCGCCGCAACCGCTCGCTGGCCGGCGGGTGCGAGTAGTAAAACTTCACATACACCGGGTCGGGTGTCAGGGTCGAAGCATTGTCCTGGTAAAGCTTGAGCAGGGCGCCTGCCAGGTCGGCGCCATTGGCCTGGGCCACCGCGTAGGCATCGGCCTGGAATTCGTCACGGCGCGAAAAATGGGCAAACAGCGGCGCCAGAAACACGGTGAACACCGGCACCACCAGCAAAAACAACAGCAGCGCCAGCGCATCGTTGGGCGCCGCCGGCACGCCCGGCACCAGCGCCGACAGGTTGGGGCGCACACCCAGGCCGGTGTAGAACCACAGCTGCGTGCCCAGCCACCCCAGCAGCGCAAAGCCGGCCAGGCTGAGCGCAAACAGGGCCACCATGCGCTTGAGGATGTGGCGGTGCTTGAAATGCCCCAGCTCGTGTGCCAGCACGGCCTCGACCTCGCCGGCCGAGAGCTGGCGCAAGAGCGTGTCGTAAAACACCACCCGCTTGGCGGCGCCAAAGCCGGTGAAGTAGGCGTTGGCATGGGCGCTGCGCCGGCTGCCGTCCATCACGAACAGGCCCTTGGCGGCAAAACCGCAGCGCTGCATCAGGGCAGTGACGCGTGCCTTCAAAGCCTCGTCCTGCAGCGGCTGAAAACGGTTGAACAGCGGCGCGATGAGCGTCGGGTACACCACCATCAGCAGCAGGTTCAGCCCCATCCACAGTGCCCAGGCCCAGAGCCACCACAGACCGCCGGCCGCACCCATGAGCCACAGGATGGCCGCCGCGATCGGCAGGCCGATGAGCGCGCCCACGGCAGTGGACTTGCACAGGTCGGCCAGCCACAGGCGCAGCGCCATCTGGTTGAAACCGAAACGCTGTTCGATGCCGAAGGTCTGGTAGAGGGTGGCAGGCAGATCGATCAGCCCGCTGACCAGGGCAAACGCTGCCAGCAGGGCCAGCTGCTGCAGCATGCCGCCGCCCAGCGCGTCCAGCAGCCACTGGTTGAGCAGGTCCAGCCCGCCCAGCAGCGTCCAGCCCAGCAGCACAGCCATGCCGAGCGCAGACTCCAGCAGGCCAAAACGCGCCTTGGTCACCGTGTAGTCGGCCGCCTTCTGGTGCGACTGCAGGGTGATGTGCTGGTCAAAAGGCGCGGGCACCGCACCCCGGTGGCGCGCCACATGGCGTATCTGGCGCGAAGCCAGCCACAGCTTGAGCAGCAGCCCCAAGGCCAGGGCCACGGCAAAAGCCAGCGTCAGGGCCAGCGACGGTGACAGAAAAGCAGCAGGGGCAGGGGGCATGGCCGGCGAGTGTAGGCCATCGGCGACAATGCCGCCCATGCAAGAAACTGCCTCCCTTTCCACGTCCGCCCCTTTGCCCGCCCTTGCCAAATCCGACCAGAACCTGGTCTGGCTGGACTGCGAAATGACCGGGCTCGACCCCCACACCGAACGCATCATCGAGATTGCCGTCGTGGTTACCGGCCCGCAGCTGGCGCCGCGCGTGGAAGGCCCGGTGCTGGTGGTGCACCAGTCCGACGAACTGCTGGGCAAGATGGACGCCTGGAACAAGGGCACGCATGGCCGCAGCGGGCTGATCGACAAGGTCCGGGCATCCACCCTGGTCGAGGCAGAAGCCGAGCAGCAGATCATCGACTTTCTCAAGCACTACGTGCCCAAGGGCAAGGTGCCGCTGTGCGGCAACAGCATTGGCCAGGACCGGCGGTTTCTGGCGCTTTACATGCCCAGGCTGGAGGCCTTTCTGCACTACCGCAATGTCGATGTGAGCACGCTCAAGGAGCTGGCCAGGCGCTGGAAGCCCGAGGCGTACAGCAGTTTCAAGAAAGCGCAGAAACACACTGCACTGGCCGATGTGTACGAGTCCATCGAAGAGCTGGCGCACTACCGCAAACACCTTTTTTGTGAACAGGGCTTGCGGGAAAACCCGTAACCATGGCATAATTGCAGACTGCACAGCAAACGCCGTGCAGATTGTGCATCTCCCTTCACACGCCGGGTCTGCAAACGCCCGGGGCACACCTTCACGGTGAACCGGCCCAGCGTTTCGCATCACAGATACCCAGCCGCACCGGCCACGCCGGTACAGGTTCCGTTTGATGGTTGATGTTTTTTAACCATTGACGGGTCCACCGATGGCATCGCCATGGGTCGCGCTCGTGTGAGAAAAATATGACCGACACTTTCCAGGTGCAGGGCGACTTCGCGCCTGCCGAATCTTTTACTGCCGACTTTTCCGTGCAGGACGATGCCGTGCTGACCGCAGCCGTTGTTGAACAAGCCACTGCAGAAATCACCGAAGAAACCACCGAGCAGCCCAACGGCTTCATCGAACTGGGCCTGGCACCCGAGCTGGTGCAGGCCGTGGCCGACCTGGGCTACACCCAGCCCACCACCGTTCAGCTCCAGGCCATCCCCCTGGCCATGGGCGCGGGCGCCGAAAGCGGCCGTTTCAT
>JAGOCN010000096.1 GCA_017998735.1 Giesbergeria sp. | reverse complement strand
GCGTTGTAGGGCTGGCACACAGGCAAGGAAAGATACGATTTGAAATAATTTGTTTCAACGCATACCATTGTATGTATTGAACTTCACTGCAGTTCGTGGGCTGGATGGATACCTTGTGCATGCCTGCGGGCCGCATTTGGTGTCCAGACATTTTGCTTTCACGGCTTTTCATTTGATTTTTACCGCCCTGTCCAACCTGTGCACATTGCACGCCCTGTAATACCTGTACGCCCTTTGATCGCATGCGCAGCACCGCACCCCTGGTTTCCTTCTGGCGCACCCTTGTTGGTCGCCATGCCCACAGGGCGCTGGCACTGGTGGCGGTGTGCGCCCTTGCACTGGCGACCTGGAGCGCCGTGGGCAGTTACCAGAAGCGCCATTTGCACTACCGCCACCAGGCCGAACGCCAGCTGCAGACCATCAACCACCTGCAGGCGCAGCGGGTGCAGCAATGGCGCGACCAGCACCTGACCGATGCACTGCAGCTGAGCGACGACCCGCTGCTGGAGCGGGCCGTGGCGCGCTGGCGCCAGGCGCCGGACGCACAGCAGCAGGCGCTGCTGGTGGCGCGCCTGCGCACCCTGCAGGAACACAACCGCTACACCGCTGTCTACCTGCTGGACGCGCAGGGTGCGGTGCTGCTGTCCCTGTCCGAACTGGCGCAAAAACCGCTTCCGGCACCCGAGCGGCAGGCCCTGCAGAACGCACTGTCCAGCGCACGGCCGCAGATGAGCGAACCGCGCCAGGACACCGCGCTGTTTGCCTTTCCCTTCATCAGCGTGCTGGCACCGCTGTTTGACGGCAGCGAGCCCGCCGGCGCGGTGTGGCTGGTGAGCGATGTGCGCGCCAGCCTGTACCCGCTGCTGGCGCCCTGGCGCACGCTCAGTGAAACCGCCGAGTCCAGCCTGGTGGCCCGCAGCGGCACCGAAACGCTTTACCTCAGTCCCCGGCGCCACCCCGGCGCCACCGAAGCCGCACCCCGCGTTGCACTGGCACACCCCCAGGACCCTGGCACCCAGGCCGTGGCCGGCGTGCGCGGTGTCTTCTATGGCCAGGACCTTGGTGGAGAGCAGGTGATGGCAGCGGCCAGCGCAGTGCCTGCATCGCCCTGGCATGTGGTCACTTCCATCAGCACCACCGAAGTCTTTGCCCAGACCCGGAAGCGGGAAATACTGGCCCTGAGCCTGCCAATCAGCCTGGGGCTGCTGTGCGCAGGCCTGGTTTTTGCCGTGCTGCAGCGGCGCGGCTGGCTGCGCGAACGCGACCTCAAGGCGCAGGTGCAGCGCAACATGCGCTGGCTGGAAAATGCCCAGAAAACCGCCGCCATGGGCCACTTTGCCTATGAACCGGAGTCCGCCGGTTTCACGCTGTCGTCCATGGCCTGCGACATCTTCGGAGTGGGTGACTCCAGCATGGCGCAGGAACACTGGCTGCGCCTGGTGCACCCCGGGCAGCGCAGCCAGGTGCTGGAGCAGCACCAGCGCACCCTGTCACTGCGCACGCCCTTGAAAATGCAATACCGCATCTGCCGTACCAGCGACCAGTCCACGCGCTGGCTGCAGGTGTGGGGAGAGTGCGAAACCCAAGGCCAGGGCAGCGGCCTGGCCGTGACACGGCTTATCGGCACCGTGCAGGACATCACCGAGCGCAAGGCCGCCGAGCTGGCCCTGGCGGACTACCGCAACACGCTGGAAGCCACCGTGCGCCTGGACCCGCTGACGCAGATCGCCAACCGGCGCGCCCTGGACGAGCATGTGGCACTGCACTGGCAGCGTGCCCTGCACAGCCACCGCGCGCTGTCGCTGCTGATGGTCGATGTGGACCACTTCAAGCAATACAACGACCACTACGGGCATGTGGAGGGCGACGCCTGCCTGCAGCGTGTGGCGCATGCGCTGACGGGCGTGGTGGCGCGTGCGCACGACCTAGTGGCGCGCTACGGGGGCGAGGAATTCGCCATCGTGCTGCCCGACACCGAAGCCGCACAGGCGCATGTGCTGGCCCGCAAGATCTGCGCTGCCGTGCAGGCCCAAGCCTTGCCCCATGCGCGCTCCGGCACCGCCAGCTGTGTCACGGTCAGTGTGGGCGTGGCCTGTGTCCATCCCGCCTTCAATGGCGCCAGGCCGGACAGCACGGAAACGGGGCCGCTGCAGACAGGCCAGGCACCAGCAAACGCCATTGCGCAAGCACTGTTTGAACCGGCAGACGCTGCCCTGTACCTGGCCAAGCAGCGCGGCCGCAACCGTGCCGAGCTGCAGTCCCAGCCCCAGCCCCAGCCCTGAGCGCCGGGTTTGCAAAGCGGCTTGCGGCTGGCTGGAAGGACTGCCTGGACGGCCAGGCACAGAGCTGGCTGCGCTTCTGGTGCCATGCTGGATGTTTTGGCAAAAAACGCCTCCAGCCCAATTGCAGCCTGCGCCAGCAGCTCCTATTTCAATAGCAAACGCCCACGCTTTTTGCAAAAGGACTTCAGTCCGTTCAAAGCAAAAACGGTTTGCCTGAAAATGGCCTCCAGCGCAGACCCAGCCTGCGCCAGCAGCTCACTTTTCAATAGCAAACCCAGCAGGGTTGCCGCAAGCGCCCTGCAGACCGGTCAGGGCAAAGGCGCATCACAGGGTCAAGGTGCCGTCTGCAAGGCGCCGATGCGCGCTGGCCTGGCCGACAGCAGCGGACGCAGCACATAGGGCGCAGGAGAGTCGTTGACATACGCCTTGTCCGTCCTGGTCAGAATGACCGTCTTTCTCAGGCCCTCGGGAAGGGCCCAGAAGTTGGGTGCGGCAATGTTGCTGGCCCCCGGAATCAGGCTGGAAGACATCACGGTATTGAAGCGCTGGTTGATGCGGGCCAGTGGAAACTCGGCGTTTGAAATCAGCGCATCGCTGCCCCCGGTGCTGGCAAAGATATTGGCGGAAAGGCTGACCGAATCCGCCCACGGCGCCACCCGCAGGAAGGTGCTGGAGGAGCGCGTCATCACCACCGTGTTGTGGCTCATCTCCAGCGTGTTTTCGGTCCAGCGCTTGCCTTCCGCCCCGAACTGGAGGGCCACCCGGTTGGGCGCCATCGGGCCTTTGTGGAACATGTTGCCCCGCAGCACCACCTTGCCGCCGTTGGAAAAGTCGGTCAGGTAGCTGCCCGGGCCGCTCGGGCCGTCCATCAGGTAGCTGTTTTCCACAATGCTCACCTTGGCACGGCTCTTGAGGTTGCTGCCATAGCGCGCTTCATGGAAATAGCTGTTTGACACCGTCAGCTTCTCGATGTCTCCCACATAGAGGTTGTGCGTCTGGCCATCGGTGCGACCGTTGCTGTTGCGGGCAAATTCGGAGCCTTCGATGGTCAGCGTGACCGGCCCGCCTGTGGTGAGAATGCCGTTTTCGTTGTCGTAAAACCCGCTGTTGACAATGCGCAGGTCGCCGCTTTTGTGTTCCATGCGGATGCCGGCGCCATTGAGATCACGCACCGCGGTGTCGTGAAACTCCACGCTGTCGATCGTGATGTCGGAGCCGCTGATGACCCAGATGGCCTTGCCGCCCGCGCTGCGGCCGTCGGCAAACAGGCGGGCACGGCCGCCCACACCGCAAATGGTCAGGTTGGGGGCACTCCAGAAAGCCACATCGCCCCGGTATTCGCCAGCGGCAATGCGGATGACATCGCCTGCCTGCGCAACGGCGGCAGCCGCACTGGGCACGGCATAGGTCTTGCCCGGCCCGACTTCCCGCACGGCGCCCGTGGCAGTGTCGCACGCGGTCTGGCCTGCAGCACGGGCAAGGTTTGGAACAGGAAGAACCGGAGCAGATTTCTGGACCACGGGGCCGGGAACCGCAGGCGCGGGGTCTGCCGCCAGGGAAAGCCGGGGGGCATTGCTGCCCCCCTGGTCGGCAATGGCATCGGCGCCGCCACCGCCACACGCCACCAGGGACACGGCTGCAACCAGTGCAGCCAGGGTGGCGCAGGGGTTGAAACCGTCAGAAGAAACACCAGAAGACAAAGTGGAAACTGTCATGTTTTGAAAAGGGTTGGGTCAGCGTGGAGGCTGGTTGAAACTGCAATGCAACTGGCCAAGCCTGGCTTGGCCTGGCCGCACAATGGAAGGGGACAGGCTGGTCTGCAGACAAAAGCCTGGCAGGGCAGCCAGACAGCAAAACCCGGTTTCCATCCAGAAGGTCAAGTTGAAAGACCAGGCAAAAGCACTTTTTCAGGCTTTCAGGGATTTATTTTGCGGGTTCATTTTTGCGCAATGAACACCCCGGTCTGTCACAAACCGCTTTTTTAAGGGGTTTTTCAAGAAGTGCAGCAGTCTGTGCTTGCAATTAACCCTGAAGAAGCCCATCTGGGCGCCACCCCGGCGTGCAGCAACAGGGCACACAGAGGCAAAAGCGCGGAAAAAGGACCAGGCGCAGACAGACAGAAAATTCAACGTGAATGCATGTTCTGCGCATGCACTGCAAAAATCAAGCCTGGCGCGCAGCCTTTGCATGGTTCGCCACGCCTGAAAAAATACAAAAACACAACAGTTTTGGCTTTTGAAAGCCTGGCCAGCAGGCACCAAAAAAAGCGCGCTGCCTGAAATTCAGGAGCGCGGTCTTTTGTGAAGCAATCGCAATGTCAATGCCACTGCAACGTTCAGCTTTTGTCGTTGCAGCAAGACGCAGCCCTGTAGCCCGCAAGTGTCAGCCCCGGCAAAGTCTGCAAACAAGAGCCAAGACCGGGTTGCCTGATCCGAGCGGTGCTGCAGGGGCAAGATGGCACTCTCGTCTGTTAGGCATCAATGAACACTGCAGCAGTATTGCTGCAGAGACATTGCTACAGAGGAGCGCGCAGGGCGGTTCGCTGCTGACGGGTGCTGTGGCTTTTCTTGCCTGCTGCCCGGGCTTCTTCCACCGTGAACTGGTGGGCATTGCCACTTTCGTGTGCTGCCCGGCCTCCCTGGGCCGCAATTTCCCGCTGGCGCGCCGGGTCCATGGCGGCAAAGCCACGCCTGGCCGGCTTGCGCTCTTCAGGCATCGCTTTTTGGGAACCGTTGGCTTTGGCCATGCTGCCGTTGCCGGCACTGGAGCTGCGGCGGTTGCCGGTCTTGCTGCTGGTGTCGTAGCCATACCCTGCTGTGGAAGTGGTCTGGGAATCAGTGCTGTTGTTGTCAATCATCTCGGTCTCCTGTGGAATGGAATCCAACGTTTTGGGCACTGAAGCTTTCGTCAGACCCAACATACAACAGCAAAAGCCGTGCCAGACCATGGCCCTGCACGCGCAAAAGCCCTATCGCCAGAGGCACGGACATGCGCAAAGTCCTGGAAAAATTGCAAATTCCGGCCTGCAGACATGGAAGTTCAGATGTTCTTACGGAAGAGCTTGCGGCAAAAATTACCGAACGCTGTAGGAATGGCCGGGCTGAAAATCAGCCATTGCGGTTTTTCCATGTTTCGCACACTTGCGTTGGTTGAGTGAAAGAGGTTTTTGGACAGCCGGCTGGCTGGGCTGCATGCAATGCCGTCAGCATGCTTGCTGACAGTTTGCAAGTCATGGCAAAAAGTGCTTTCAGGGCATATGCAGCCTGCGCCAGCAGCTCATCTTTCAATAGCAAAAAGCATGGCTTGTTTCAGGCGGACTGCAGGCCGCTCACGGCAAAAGCGCCCTGGTGCAGCTGCGGTTGCGAAATGGCAAGAAGCAGGACAGTTCAAAGGCACCAGAACGGCGTCCGTGCCAGCCGGCTTGCTCAGTGCAGTTCGTCCACCGGACCACGGGCCATCAGCCGGGCCAGCGCTTGCGGCGGGCCGATGTCTCCGTCCAGCAGCGCCACCACGGCTTCGCTGATGGGCATGTCCACGCCCATGGCACGCGCACGCTGCACCACGCTGCGGGCGCAGTACACACCTTCGGCCACATGGCCCAGCGAGGCCACGGCCTCTTGCAGCGTCTGGCCCTGGGCCAGCAGCTGCCCGACCCGCCGGTTGCGCGACAGGTCGCCCGTGGCCGTCAGCACCAGATCGCCCAGTCCCGACAGACCCATGAAGGTGTCGGTGCGTGCTCCCAATGCCTGGCCCAGGCGGGTCATTTCCGCCAGCCCGCGCGTGATCAGCGCGGCGCGGGCATTGAGCCCCAGGGCCAGTCCGTCGCACAGCCCGGTGGCAATCGCCAGCACGTTCTTGACGGCGCCGCCAACCTCGACGCCCACAATGTCTTCATTGGCATACACCCGCATGGTGGGGCTGTGAAAAGCCTCCACCAGTGCTTCGCGCACGCTGGCATGCACACTGGCAGCGACCAGGGCGGTGGGCTGACCGCGTGCCACTTCCAGCGCAAAACTGGGTCCGCTGAGCACACCGGCCTGCAGCCGGGGTGCCACCTGCGCGCACACTTCGTGCGCCATCAGGCCAACAGCGCAGGTTTGTCCTGCATGCAGCGACACGTCCGGCGCAGCGGCTTCAAGCCCCTTGCACAGCCAGGCCACAGGCGAGCGGCAGTCCTGCAGCCGGCCTAGCACATCGCGCAGCGCGGACATGGGCGTGGCCACGATGACCAGACCCGCACCCGCGGCCAGCGCCGCCGGGTCTTGTCCGGACAGCGCCACACCCGGTGGCAGCGCGATGCCGGGCAGGTAGCGCGCATTGCAGCGCTCGCTGCGCAACTGTTCAAGCTGGTCGCTGCCACGCGCCCACAGCGTGACCGCGTGGCCTGCAGGGTGCAGGGCCGCGCTGACGGG
>JAGOCN010000095.1 GCA_017998735.1 Giesbergeria sp. | reverse complement strand
CCGATATTCACTGCAAAGCGCCCGCCCCCGCCCGATGGCCTTCCCGAATCAGCCGCCGCGCTGTGGGTTGCAATCTGCGCCGGGGTTGATGCGAATTACTTCGCTGGTGCCGACTTGACGCTACTTGAGGCACTGGTAACTGCTGACCATCAAAAGCGCGCCTGCGATGCGCTGGTGACCTTGCACGGGCCTATCCTGCCCGATGGCAAGGTGAACCCCGCCGCCAAGCTATCGAACCAATACGCTGCAACGATGGCTGCGCTGTCTGGCAAGCTGCGGCTGTGCAAAAGCGCCACGACACGGGCAGAAAGCGCCGGACTGAAAAAGGCTTTGCAAGTGGGGCCGCGCCCATGGGACTGTGACCCAGAGATTGAGCAGTACTTTTCATGAGCCGCACGCCAGAACAGAACATTGCCGCTGTGATGGCATACCTGCGCGATACCGGCCCCAAGCGCGAACAGTTCGAGAAAGTGACGCGCTATGACATTGAGGCGATGCAAGCCCGTCTGGACAATCTGGAAGGACACGCTGCAGAACTTGAAGCCCGTCTTGATGAACTGACGCCGTAGGGGGTGGGGGTGGCTCCAAAGTCTGGCCGCTGAACAGTCAGGACACACCCAGTTATCCCACGCGCAGAAAATGCCCCCCCTGGAGGAATCAATCAAGTGAGACCCGCAAGCAAAGAAGGCGCATGGGGAGGCCGCAGGAAAGGCGCTGGCAGGCCCGCAGGCAGCCGCAACAAGCCCCGCCTGATACATGGCCTGCCTGAGACACCCGACCCGCTGCAATGGCTGCTGGCGCTGATAGCCCATGAAACCGCGCCAATACGCCTGCGCATGGCCGCTGCAAAGGCTGCAATGCCCTACTGCCACGCAAGACATGGCTGATAGCCCAAGCCGCACCGACCGAAGCCCCCGCCGTGGGGCTTTTTTCTTTGCTGGTGCTGAGTGGCTACATGGCGCAAAACCCTGTACCGCTGGCTACATGGTGGCTACATGACCCGGAAAACAAAAAACCCCGCTATCTTTTGAATAGCAGGGTTTCCTTACTGTGTCTGGGGTGGCTGATGGGGCTCGAACCCACGACAACAGGAATCACAATCCTGGACTCTACCAACTGAGCTACAGCCACCGTAGCTTCAAATTATAAGCCGGGAAAAGACGATTTTGGGACTTGGCTCTTAATTTTGTGCAATGTCCCGAAAAAGATTCGGGCGTGGCACCTTGATCTGGACTTTGTAACGTTCCTTGAGCATTTCGTAGTACGCCAGGGCTTCGGCACCGGAGAGCCATTGCACATACTGCTGCTGGCGCTCTGCGGTTTGTTGCGCTGAGCCTGCCGCTGCGGGAACAATGCGGTTGATCTTTGCAATCACATAACCGGCTGGCCCCAGATCGACACCCGTCCATGCAGGCAGTGTCTGGGTGCTGGTGCTCAGAACAGCGTCCACCACTGCCTGGGGCTGCCCGGCTGGCTGGTCACGGGACACAGTTGTCGCTGCTTCCAGTCCGGTACCGCTGTCCGGACTGGCCTTCCACGCTTGCAGCTGCTTTTGCCCTTCCTGGCGTGCCAGTTCGGCCGATTTTTCTGCCACATACAGCTTTTGCACGCGGTCTTTCACTTCGGCCATGGGCAGGGTGCGCGCTGGCAGGTACTGCACCACACGGCCTGCCACCATCTGGTTGGTGCCAATTTCCACGGCTTCGGTGTTGCGCTTGTTTTCCAGGGCGTCCGAAGAAAAAAGTGCTTCGATAAATTTTGCATTGGCCAGCGGGCCAGTGGCACCGGGCCCAGGGGTGCGCGTGACGCCACTGGCGGTTTGCACCTTGAGCTTGAGTTTGTCCGCCGCCGGCTGCAGGCTGTCGGATTGCTCGTACACGGTGTTGGCAAACGACTCTGCCACTTCGGCAAACTTGCGCTGCGCCTGTTGCTGGGCAAGTTCCTTTTCCAGTTCTGGCCGCATGGCTTCGAAGCTGGGCTGTGGAGGCGACTTGATATCGGTCAGCTGGATGATGTGGTAGCCAAAATCGCTTTGCACCAGACCGCTGATCTCGCCTTTTTTCAGCGCAAAAGCAGCCTCTTCAAAAGGCTTGACCATGGCACCGGGCGCAAAGAACCCCAGGTCACCGCCCTGGGTTGCCGAGCCGGTGTCGTCGGACGACTGCCGTGCCACTTCGGCAAAGCTGTCGGGCTGCTTGCGGATTTGCGCGAGCAACTCTTCGGCGCGGGCTTTGGCCTTGTCGCGCTCTGCTGCGGGCGCATCCTTGGGTGAAGCCACCAGAACATGGCTGGCACGGCGCTCTTCCTTGCCGGCAAGGCGTGCAAGATTTTCCTGGTAATAGGTGCGCACATCGTCTTCGGACAGGGTGGTGCCTGCACGCACTGCGTCCAGGTCCAGCACCACGTACTCCACATTGGCCGTTTCGGGCTGCTGGAACAGCGCCGGGTGGGCCTGGTAATAGGCCTCCAGGTCCAGGTCGCTCACCTTGACCTGCGCTGCAAAAGCCTGCGGCTCAAAGCGTGCCAGCTGCACTTCACGGCGCTGAAAAAGCGCGTCCAGGGCCGTGTTGGTCTGCAGGGGCCCGGCAAACGAGGTGCCCACGACAGTTCCTACCACCTGGTTGAGCGCCAGATCGCGGCGCACCGAAGCCTCGAAGCCTTCAGGCGTCAAACCCTGGGCGCCCACCAAGGCACGGTAGGCTTCTGCGTCCAGCGTGCCATCGGCACGCCGCAGGGCAGCAATTTGCGGAATGTCTTGCAGGCTTCGCGCCAGCTTCGCATCGCTGGCCTGCAGGTGCATCTTGCGTGCTGCAACCTGCAGCACGCGGTCGCGCACCATGCGCTCCAGCGTGGCATAGCGTGCCGTGGGCGAATCGAGCAGTTTCGCGTCCAGGCCGGGCTGCTGCGCGCGCAGGCGGTCGGACTCGATGCGGTGCGCGTTGTCCCACTCGTCCTTGGTAATGTCGGAGCCATCGACGCGTGCCACCACCGGGCTGCTGCCAGAAAAGTAGCTGGAGTCGATTCCAACCAGGACAAACGAGGGAATGACCAGCAAGAACAGCACGAGCATGAGCCACTTGGAGTTGTTGCGGATGGATTCGAACATTGACCAATCTTTCAGAGACAGAAAAACAAAAGGCGAACTTGCGTTCGCCTTTGTTCGATATGGTGGGTCCTGACGGTCTCGAACCGCCGACCTACTCCGTGTAAAGGAGCCGCTCTACCAACTGAGCTAAGGACCCGACAAAAAAATGAAAATCAGTTCAGGGCGTCTTTCAATGCCTTGCCCGGACGGAACTTGGGAACTTTGGCAGCCTTGATTTTAATCGCAGCGCCCGTGCGCGGATTGCGGCCCGTGCGGGCAGCGCGCTTGCCAACGGCAAAAGTGCCAAAACCGACCAGCGAGACTGTATCGCCTTTTTTAAGCGCCATCTTGACGGCTTCGATGGTGGACTCCAGCGCACGCGCAGCTGCTGCCTTGGAAATGTCCGCGTCGTTGGCAATGTGCTCTATCAGTTCGGTCTTGTTCACTGGTGGCCTCTTGAGAGAAGGTGGATGGGAGGGCGTCGGGGCAGCCTGGCTGAAAATGCGCTGCGGTCTGCAACAAAACAGAACCTCACAGCACGTTGCCCCTTGGAGCGTTCAGACAGGCGGGTGAAACCGGCAAAATTGCCCAGATTAAAACCATCGGCCTTCAAGGTGTCAATACGGTAATACGGGGTGCTGACAGGTGACAGCAAAGCCATGGATTCTAGCCGCAAAAGTGCGGCCTCTGGAAATTCTTGCGGGCATTGCGGCACTTCGGTGGTTCGGTGGTTCGGTGGAAAGGGCCATGCATTCTGCAATGCACGGATTGCACAAAATCTGTACTGCCCTCCACCCCGCATCTCCAACATCACAGGCACCACCAGCGGTCACAGCGCCTCGGCAATGGCACGCCCCACCTCCTGCGTGCTGCTGCTGCCGCCCAGGTCGGGCGTGCGCGGTCCGCCGCCGGCGGGGTCCAGCACGCGCTCGATGGCGGCCAGCACGGCGTCGTGCGCGGCGCGATAGCCCAGAAAGTCCAGCATCAATGCACCGCTCCAGATCTGGCCAATCGGGTTGGCAAGGCCTCGCCCGGCAATGTCCGGCGCCGAGCCATGCACCGGCTCGAACAGCGAGGGCGAGGTGCGCAGCGGGTTCAGGTTGGCGCTGGGTGCAATGCCGATGGTGCCGGTGCAGGCCGGGCCCAGGTCGCTCAGGATGTCGCCAAACAGGTTGCTGGCCACCACCACATCGAACTGGTCGGGGCGCTGCACAAAGTGCGCGGTCAGGATGTCGATGTGGAACTTGTCGACCCGCACATCGGGGTAGTTCTTTGCCATGGCCTCCACGCGCTCGTCCCAGTAGGGCATGGTGATGGCGATGCCGTTGGACTTGGTGGCGCTGGTCAGGTGCTTTTTGGGCCGCGCCTGGGCCTGCTCGAAGGCAAATTTCAGCACCCGGTCCACGCCGTGGCGGCTCATCACGGTTTCCTGCATGACGATCTCGCGCGGCGTGCCCTCGTACATGCGCCCGCCAATGCTGGAGTACTCGCCCTCGGTGTTCTCGCGCACGATCAGCATGTCGATCTCGCCGGCCGTGCGGGCACTGCCGTCGCGCCGCACCACCGGGGCAATGATGCCGGGCATGAGCCGCGCCGGGCGCAGGTTCACATACTGGTCGAATTCGCGCCGGAACAAGAGCAGCGAACCCCACAGCGACACATGGTCCGGGATTTTTTCCGGCCAGCCCACGGCACCGAAATAAATCGCTTCGTGGCCGCCAATCTGTGCCTTCCAGTCGTCGGGCAGCATCTTGCCGTGGCGCTCGTAGTACGCCCAGCTGGAGAAATCAAAGTGGTCGAACTGCAGGTCGATGCCGAACTTGCGCGCTGCGGCGTCCATCACGCGCAGCCCCTCGGGCATGACCTCCGGGCCAATGCCATCGCCTGCGATCACGGCAATGCGGTGTGCCATTTTTGCTCCTTTATTGATAGCTGCTTGCGCATGCTGTGCATGCGCTAGAGGCGTTTTTTAGTGGTATTTTCAGTTTTTGACACGGGCACGGATCTCGGGGATGGCCTTGCGCAGGTAATAGACCATCGACCACACCGTCAGCACAGCGGCCAGCCAGATCAGCCACACGCCCCAGACGCCCGAGTCAATGCGCTCCAACAGCACTCCGTCGTACAAAAGAAACGGGATGGCCACCATCTGCACGGTGGTCTTGACCTTGCCCAGCATGTGCACCGCCACGCTTTTGCCGGCGCCAATCTGCGCCATCCATTCGCGCAGCGCGGAAATGGCGATTTCGCGGCCGATGATGATCAGCGCCACAAACACATCGGCGCGCTGCAGGTGCACCAGCACCAGGAGCGACGCACACACCAGAATCTTGTCGGCCACCGGGTCCAGAAAGGCGCCAAAAGCCGAAGTCTGGTTGAGCTTGCGTGCCAGAAAACCGTCCAGCCAGTCGGTGGCGGCAAACACCACGAACATCACGGTGGCAATCAGGTTTTGCGTCTCTGGCGCCATGGGCGTGTAGAACACCCCCACGATCAGGGGGATCGCGACAATGCGCGTCCAGGTCATCAGGGTGGGAATGGTCCAGAACATGGCGGCGATTGTGTCACGCCGGTGCAGACTGGCCGCCCGGCCACCTTGCACTGTCCAGCCACCCGGCGTGCTTTCAGCGCAGCGCTTGGTAGATGGTCTGGGCCAGATCGTGCGAAATGCCCTCGACCGTTGCCAGGTCTTCCACGCTGGCGCTGGCCACACCGCGCACGCCGCCAAAGCGCTGCAGCAGGCGGGCACGCTTTTTCGGGCCCACGCCGGCAATTTCTTCCAGTTGCCCGCCGCCGACCCGCACCTTGGCCCGCTGGGCGCGCATGCCGGTGATGGCAAAGCGGTGCGCCTCGTCGCGGATCTGCGCCACCAGCATCAGCGCGGCCGAGTCCCGGCCCAGGTACGCCTTTTCGCGCCCGTCGGCAAACACCAGCTCTTCGAGCCCGACCTTGCGGCCCTCGCCCTTTTCCACGCCGACGATGCGCGACAGGTCCAACCCCAGCGCGGTGAACACTTCGCGCGCCACGCTGACCTGGCCCTTGCCGCCATCGACCAGCACCAGGTCGGGCAGGCGCGCCTGCCCTGCTGCGGGCTCGGCGCCACCGGCTTCCTGCTGCGCTTCGGCGACCTTGCTGTAGCGGCGCTCCAGCACCTGGCGCATGGCGGCGTAGTCGTCGCCGCCGATGATGCCCTCGATCTTGTAGCGCCGGTACTGGCTGCTTTGCATCCTGTGCTCTGCAAACACCACACACGAGGCCTGGGTGGCTTCGCCAGCGGTGTGCGAGATGTCGAAACACTCGATGCGCAGCTGCGCCAGGTCGTCTTGCGGCAGGTCCAGCGCCGCCGCCAGCGCACGCGTGCGCGCCTGCTGCGAGCCTTCTTCGGCCAGCAGCCGCGCCAGCTGCAGGCCGGCATTCTGCTGCGCCATGTCCAGCCAGGCGCGGCGCTGCTCGCGCGGCTGGTGCACGGCATGGATGCGCACTCCGGCCTGCGCGCCCAGCGCGCCCAGCGCGTCCAGCAGCGCCCGTGCCACCGGCGCGCTGGTCACCAGCGTGGACGGCACCGGCACAGCCATGTAATGCTGGGCAATGAAGGCTTCCAGCACCTGCACCTCGATGCTGCGGGCGGCTTCGGGCAGCGGGCCGGCATCGGTTT
>JAGOCN010000094.1 GCA_017998735.1 Giesbergeria sp. | reverse complement strand
GCGGGCGTGCTGACGCTGGCCTGCTGCGTGCGCGCCGACCGCCTGGAGCAGTGGCGGCGCGCCTGTCCGGGGCAATCGGCCGGCGAGGCGGTGCAAGCAATGCTGCGCCGCGAGGTTGCAGGCGTGGACGCGGCGCTGCGCACGGCCGTGCGCGAACACCCCTGGATGGCTTCGGGCCCGCTGCACCCGGGCGTGCACCTGCGCGCAAACGACGCGGTGCTGCGCATTGGCAACGCGGCGGCAGAAGCGCACCCGATCATCGGCGAGGGCATGAGCATGGCCATGCAATCGGCCTGGCTGCTGTGCGCACAGCTGCTGGAGGACGGCACAGCGCCGCACCAGCGCAGCGCGGTGGCGCCCAGGCAGCGCAGCGCACGCGACCTGGCGCTGTGGCAAGGCCAGGTGGCGCGCCGCTATGCCCGCCTGTGGCACCGCCAGTTTGGCCAGCGGCTGCGGATGGCGGCGCTGCTGGCGCACGCGGCAATGCGGCCCCGCTGGTCCGCGCCGGTGCTGCAGTGGGTGCTTCAATGGGTGGTGCAGCAGTGGCCGGCGCTGCCGGCCCGTGGCGTGGAATGGTGCGGCAAGACCCGCACCGTGCCCGATGCGGCCACCATTGCCCGGCTTGCGGCGCAGGGCAGGGCGGCGCCCGTGGCGCTGTCCGGGCTGGCAGCGGTGGGCGCCGGGCAGGTGCCACGCTGAGGTTTCTTTTTTCACTTGCAAAGGACAGCATGCCTTCGACATTTGAGCAATTGCGCGACATTCTGGTGCGGGACTACAGCGTGGACGCCGACGCCATCGCGCTGGAGACGCTGTTCGACAGCCTGGGCATCGACTCGCTCGGGCTGGCCGAAATGCTGTTCACCCTGGAAGACGAGTTCAAGGTGAGCGTCTCGCAGGACCCGGTGCAGTTGGTGACCGTGGCGGACGTGGTCGCCTACATCGATGGGCTGGTGGCCGCCCGGGGCGGCATGGCCAGCGGTGCCGCCAAGCCCGACCGTGCGCCGCCCGGATGATGCGCCGCGTTGTCGTCACCGGCATGGGGGTCATCTCGCCGCTGGGAAACACCCCGCACAGTGCATTCGATGCGGCGCGGGCAGGCCGTTCGGCCGTCCAGCGGCTGGAGGGGGAAATTGCCAGCCGGCTGCTGGCCCCCCTGGTCGCGGCGGCGCAGTTTGATGGCCAACCGCACTTCGAGCCGGCCCGCTGGCGCATGCTGGACCGGGTCAGCCAGTTCGCCATCGTTGCTGCGCGCGACGCCCTGCGCGATGCCGGGCTGCAAACCAGCGCGGACGAACGCGAGCGCACAGGTGTCTTTGTGGGAACGGGGATGGGCGGCTCGCTGTCGATGGACGAGGGCTACCAGACGCTCTACGGCGACAAGTCCAACCGCATCAAGCCCCTGCTGGTGCTGATGGGCATGCACAACGCGCCGGCGGCCTGGATCGGCATGGAGCATGCCTTCAAAGGCCCCAACCTGACCTACGCCACCGCCTGCTCTTCGTCTGCGGTGGCCATTGGAGAAGCATGGCTGCGCATCGCACGCGGTGATCTGGTGCTGGCGGTGGCGGGCGGGGCCGAAGCGCCGCTGTCGCTGGGGTCGCTCAAGGCCTGGGAGGCGCTGCACACGATCGCCAGAATCGACCCGCATTGCGCGGCCGCCTCGTGCAAGCCGTTTTCACGCGACCGAAGCGGCATGGTGCTGGGCGAGGGCGCGGCCATGGTGGTGCTGGAAGAGCGCGAACATGCGCTGGCGCGGGGCGCAACCGTCCATGGCGAGGTGCTTGGCTACGGCCTTGCCACGGACACGGAACACATCACGCGCCCGAGCGTGCAGGGCCAGGCCGCTGCCATGCGCGCAGCGCTGGCTTCGGCCGCGCTCGGCCCGCAGGACATCGACTCGATCAGCGCCCATGGCACCGGCACCCAGGCCAACGATGCGACGGAAACCGCCGCCATCAAGGAGGTGTTTGGCACGCGGGCGCCGCGCATCCCCATCAGCGCCACCAAGTCGGTGCACGGGCACCTGATTGGCGCGGCGGGCGCGCTGGAGTTTGTGCTGTCGCTGCAGGCGCTGCAGCACGGCACGGCCCTGCCAACCATGCACCTGCACACCCCCGACCCCGACTGCGACCTGGACTATGTGCCCAACGTGGCGCGGGAAAACGCAGCCGGGCAGACCATGCTGTCCAACTCGTTTGCGTTTGGCGGCACCAATGCCGTGCTGGCATTGGGCAGGGGGGTGGTGATGCAAGCTGCATGCGGCGTGCAAGACCGCCGCCGGGCGGCTGGAGCGCCTTTGCCGTGGTGGGTCTGCCGCCCCTGTGCTCAAGGGATTGGATTTTGCTATTGAAATAATAGCTGCTGGCGCAGGTTGCACAAGCGCTGGAGGCACTTTTTGCCCAAATCTGACTTGGTGCCGTCCGGACACGTTACCGCGCTTGTGGCCTGCCCAAAAGGGCAAGACTTCAAAGCGGACGCCCTGACTGTGGGGTGCAAACGGCTGAAGCGCCCGCCCGTTGGCCCAATGGCCCAATTTGCCCGGTGGCCCGCCGTGGCCCGGCTACAGAAAATCCCGTTCGCGCAGCCATTTGGTGGCAATCCATTTTTCGCCCGCCAGCACCGGGGCGCCGCCGTGCAGCGAACGGGTGTCGGGGTGCGGCCGGTCGTAGCTGAAAAAGACGCCGTTGCCGCGCTGCGCCGCCACTTCCATGAACACGTCGGGAAACACCGTGCCGCCGCCCTGCTCGGGCGTGTTCAGGTACAGCAGCAATGTGGCCACGCGCTGGCCGCCCCGGCGCAGCAGGGTCGGGGTGCCGGGCTCGGCGGGGTCGAAATAGTCGTAGTGCGGCTTGTACTCGGCGCCGGGCGGGTAGTGCAGCACCTGCAGGCCTTCGCCATGGTCCAGCGGCCACTGCAGCAGGCGGGCAATGCGCGCTTCGATGCGCTGCACCAGCGGGTTTTCGCCGCGCGTGAAAAACATGCCGGCGCTGGTGCGGTCGGCGTTCACCTCTTCGCCGCCGGTGCCGGTGTCCACGGTGAGCGAACGCGCCAGGCGCGGCGCCGCCAGGGCGATCAGCGCGTCGCATTCTTCCCCTGACAGCAGGTTGCCAAACACCACCAGGCGGGGCAATGCCATCGACACCAGCACCTCAACCCTGCGGTCGCCGGCGTCCACGCAGCCCGGCGAGTGCTGCAGCGCCGGCTGGGGCAGGGCTGCTGCACGCGGCAGCCCTTCCTGCTGGGCGGTCTGCGCCAGGTGCGCGTTCAGGGTGGTTTCCATGGCGTCCAGCGCCACGTCTTCTTCCCAGCCGGCATCGCGCATGGCCTGCAGAAGAACGGGCGCGGGCACATGGGCCTGTGCCTGGGCAATGATCCAGTCGCGCAGTTCGGGCGTGATGGCGGGGGGTGGGGTGGCCTGCGTGGCGCTGGCGTCACGGCTGGCGCTGGTGTGGGAGCGGTTGCGGTGTGGCATCCGGCTATTTTGCCGTGCCTGTCAGGCGCTGCGGCGGCGGAACACCATCCGGTCGGCGCTGCTGGCGCTGCTGTCAAAGGCATAGCCTTCCGCAGCAAAGGCGGTGAGGGCCTGCGGGGTGGTCACCCGCTGCACGGTGCAGTGGCGCGCCATCAGCCCGCGTGCGCGCTTGGCGTGGATGCCGATGACCTTGTAGGCGCCGGATGTCCAGTCTTCAAACACGCAATCGACCACCCGCGCCTTGAGGGTGGTGCGGTCCACCGCGCGAAAGTACTCCTGAGAGGCCAGGTTCAGCACCACCGGGGCCGTGCCGCTGGCGGGTGCGCTGGCCGCCAGCGCGGTATTCAGGTGCTCGGCAATGCGCGTGCCCCAGAACTGGTAAAGGCTCTGGCCGGCCGGGGTGGCCAGGCGCGTGCCCATTTCCAGCCGGTGCGGCTGCACCAGGTCCAGCGGCCGCAGCACGCCATACAGACCGCTCAGGATCATCAGGTGCTGTTGCGCCCACTGCAGGTCGGCATGGCTGAGCGTGTGCGCGTCCAGGGCGGCATACACACCACCGTTGAACGCCAGGAGGGCCTGGCGTGCGTTGCTGGTGCCAGTGGCGGCGGTGCCGGCCTCGGGGCGCCAGGCGGCGTAGCGCGCCACGTTCAGTGCTGCCAGCGGGTCGCTGAGCTTCATCAGCGCGGCCAGCGTCTGCGGCGAATGACCGCGCAGCAGGGCGATCAGCGTCGCCGACTGCCCAGAAAACGCGGGCAGGGTGTGCGGCAAGTGCGCCGGCACGGGGGTGTCGTAGTTCAAGGATTTGGCAGGGGACAGCAAAAGCAGCATGGGCAGGGCAAGGCAGGAGAAAGGGGAAAAAGTCAGAAGACAAAAGGGAGCGGCGGGCACCAGGTGCGACAGGGCGGTGCGGTCGCGCAGGAGCATAGCCTGCTGCTGTCGGGTAATGCCGGCGCCGCAGGCAGACAGGCAGGCAGCACATGTTTGGCGCAAACGGCTGCGTGCAGTGGCCCCGCCTGAACCCCCGAAAGCGGGCCATGGCAGGCACCTGGAGCGTCGTTTTGACCCTGGGCTGACCTGAACTGTCTGCAGTTCTTTTGCAGAAAACAGGGGATTTTGCTATTGAAATAGGAGCTGCTGGCGCAGGCTGTATAAGCGCTGGAGGCATTTTTTACCAAAAATCCAGGCTTGCAGCCAAAGCGGTGCCGGAGGGGTGTCCAGCCGTCTGTCCTTCCAGCCAGGAGCCAGAAACCGCTTCAGGCAGCCAGGCACCTTCTGAAGCGCTGCTGCAATCCCCACCTCGCTCCGCACGGCTGGGTTTCAGGGCGCCTTGCTGCTGCGCCTTCCGTGCAACACCCCAAAAAAAATGCGCCGGCCTGTGCAATACAGGTCGGCGCAGGGGCTGCGCATGCCGCCCGGCCTGCAGTGCCCGAAATCCCTGCTGAAAGCAGGAAACCCGGACGCCAGAACAGGCGGGCTGGCATGCGCCAGCGGGCGGCAGGGACTCAGGCCGCCGGTGGCTGTGGCTGCGAAGCTGCTGGCTGCGCGGGGTCTTGCAGCGGCTCTGGCGGCTGCTGGTCAAACGGCAGCTGCATGCTGCCCAGGTCGCGGCGCGTTTCCACCATCACCAGCGCGGCGTCTTCCTGGACAGCCACCGGCGCGCGTTCGCGCGGCACATGCACCGGCGCCGGCTCGGCGGCAATGGCCGCCTGCACGGCCGCCACCTTGTCGGTGTCGGTGTGCACCCACTGCAGGCCCGAGGACTGCGCCACCTGCTCCATCGACGCAACCGGCAGCACAAATGGCGCTTCGGTTTCGGCAGGGGCAGGGGCAGGAGCCTTCGGGCTGGCGGTTTCAGCCAGGGTCGCCACAGGCGCAGGCGCATGCTGTGGCAGGGCCGCTGGCGCGGGTGCCGGTGCGGCTGCCACCGCTGGCGGTGCCACCGGTGCGGGCGCCGGCTGCGCTGCAGTGCGCGCCTCGCCGACCAGGGGCATTTCTGCCACGGTGGCCGGCACTGCCGGGGTTGGCGCTGGCGGGGTCGCGGGTGACCGCACCTGGGCAGACTGCGGCACGGCGGCATGCGCGCCGGCATGGCTGTCTGCCGCCCCGTTTTCTGCCGGTGCAGGCACCGGGCGCGCTACAGGCATGGGTTGCACTGCTGCGGGTGCCTGTACTGCCTGTGCCATGGCCTGGGCCGTGGCTTCGGGTGCTGCAGGCGCGGCCGCTGCAAAGTAGCTGCGGCGCGGTGCTTCGTCCTGCGGCGCGCTGGCTGCAGGCAGGGATGCGGTTGTATCCGTCACATCGCCTGTTCCATGCTGCTGCTCCTGCCAGGCTGTCGGCGCGCTGTCATGGCGAGGCTCCTGGGCATCGCCCTGGCCTTCAGGTTGGCCTGCCACGGCTGCATCGCTGTCGGAACGGGCGCCATTGCGCTCTCCCCGGTCGCTGCGGTTGCGCCGGTCGCGGCCGTAGCGGTCACGCGAATGGCGTTCGCGCTTTTCCTGCGTTTCGGCGGGGGCCGCTTCGGTGCCTGGCTGCGGCTGGTCATTGAGCTCCAGGTCGGGCAGCGCTGCAATCAATGCAGCGGTGTCGCCCGGCCCGTTGGCCACCGGCACCCCGGGGTGCTGCATGGCTGCAGCAGTACCGTTGCGCTCGCCACGCTCTTCGCTGCTGCGGCCTTCACTGCGGTTGTCACCACGGCCTTCCCCACGGGGAGCACGTTCGCGCCGGCCATTGCCGCCTTCGCCCCGTTCGCGGCGCGGTGCGCGCTCGCCCTGGGGGCGCAGGTCGGCCGCGCCGTTGCTGTCGTTGCCGTGCGCGGCACCGGCGCCTGGGTTGCCACCGTCCAGCGACAGGTCGGATGCTGGAAACGGCTGGTGCTGGTGCTGTGGCGGCTGCTGGGCATCCATGCCCATGCTCATGTCACGCGGTGCGCGGGACGGCTGCGGGCTGCGGCCTTCGCGCGGCTCGCGGCTGTCGCGGCCCCCTTCGCGGTTGTCACGGCCTTCGCGGCCTTCGCGCAGGTCGGGGCGCTCGCCATCGTGGTCGCGCGGGGCGCGGGCTTCGCTGCTGCGCTCGCTGCGGCGGCCACGGGGCTCGCCATTGGCGTCGCGTGCGCTGCCGTCACGGTTGCCATCGCGGTGGCCGTCACGGGCCCCATCACGGGCTCCGTCACGGCTGCCGGAACGTTCGCCGCGCCGGCCACGGCCTTCGCTGCGGCCTTCGCCGTTGCCACCGTTGCTGCTGCTGCTGCGGCCACCATCGCGGCGGCCTTCGCGTGCGGCGG
>JAGOCN010000093.1 GCA_017998735.1 Giesbergeria sp. | reverse complement strand
GGTGTCTTCCTCGCCATCGCGCTGCCCTGCTCCGCCAGCCAGGTTGCCTTCGCCCTTGATGGGCATGCGCTGCACCAGAATGCCCGCAGCCACCTCGTCGTTGGCGGCCAGCACCAGCGTGGCGTCCAGCTGCTCGGACTGCAGCATGTAGTGCTGCAGCACATCGCTCAGGCGGTCCAGCGGCTGGCCATCGGCGTCCTCCAGCGGCACCACACCCTGGTAGGGCTGCTGGCCCGGAAACTTGTCTTGCGGGTCGAGCGTGATGGCGCAGCGCCCGCCGCCGTCCACGTTCACCAGTGCGCCCAGAGCGGCGTCCCCCGGCACCTCGCCCTGCAGCGTGGCGGTGGCGCGCAGCGACAAATCGGACTGCACCTCGGCCACGGCCAGCTTGACCGGGCCATCGCCAAAAATCTGCAGCACCAGCGCGCCGTTGAACTTGATGCCCGACTGCATCAGCACGCCGGCAGCGGCCATTTCGCCCAGCAGCGTGCGCACCGGTTCGGGGTAAGGGCCGGAGCTGGTGTTGGCACTGCGGCGGCGCAGCATTTCGGTCCAGGCATGCGTCAGCCGCACCACGGCGCCGCGCACCGGCATGCCTTCAAACAAAAAGCGGTGAAGTTCAGACACGCAAGAAATTTCCTGAAAAAAAGAAGAAAGAAAAATGGCAGGGACGGATGCAGGTGGGGTGTGTCGCTTCCAACTCAACCGAGTTTTTTCAGTCCATCGCGAAACCGGCGTGCATTTTCCTGGTAGTGCAGCGCGCCCTGGCGCAGTGCCTCCTTCTGCCCGTCGGTCAGCTGGCGCACCGCCTTGGCAGGGCTGCCGATGATCATCGAGCCGTCGGGAAACTCCTTGCCCTCGGTGACCAGGGCGCCCGCACCCACCAGGCAGTTTTTGCCGATGCGTGCGCCGTTGAGCACGATGGCGCCAATGCCGATCAACGATTCGTCGCCGATGGTGCAGCCGTGCAGCATCACCTGGTGGCCCACCGTGACACGCTCGCCCACCACCAGCGGCTGGCCGTGGTCGGCGTGCAGCACGCTGGCGTCCTGGATGTTGCTGCCGGCGCCGATGGTGATGCAGTCGGTGTCGCCCCGCACCACGGTGCCAAACCAGACGCTGGCCCCCTCTTGCAGCACCACGTTGCCGATCAGCTGCGCGCTGTCGGCCACCCAGGCCGTGTCAGCCACGCGCGGCGCCACGCCGTCCAGTTCGTAAATTGCCATGCCAAGACCCCTGTCATGAAAACGCTTGCACAAGCGGGTGCAGGCAGCGCAGTGCTGTCTGCCTGTGGTGTTCCTACAATTGTAGGGATGGAACTTCGACAACACGCCCTGCAGATCCTGCTGCTTTCCGATCCAGAACAAAAATCGGCCCTGACGCACGCCCTGCATGCGCAAGCAGCTATGCTTTCAATAGCAAGTAAAGCCCCCATGGCACCGGCTGACCCGGACGCGCTGCCCGGCCATCCGGAGCGCCCTGAGCTGCTGCGCCACACCCAGACGGCACGCCGCTCGCCGGCCACGCACGCGGGCCGGGCCGTGCTGCTGCACGCCATTGCGCACATCGAGTTCAACGCCATCAACCTGGCGCTGGACGCCATCTGGCGCTTTGACGGCATGCCGCGGGGCTATTACCTCGACTGGCTGCGCGTGGCGGCCGAGGAAGCGAAACACTTCGGAATGCTGCGCGCGCATTTGCAAAGCATGGGGTACGACTACGGCGACTGGCCGGCCCACCAGGGCCTGTGGACGATGTGCGAGAAGACGCAGCACGACATCGTGGCGCGCATGGCGCTGGTGCCGCGCACGCTGGAGGCACGCGGGCTGGACGCCACGCCCCTCATCCAGGCCAAGCTGCGCCAAGCGGGCACGCCCGACGCGCTGGCCGCCGTGGCCATTCTGGACACCATCTTGAGCGACGAAGTGGGCCATGTGGCCATTGGCAACCACTGGTACCGCTGGCTGTGCGCACGCGCTGGCCTGGAGCCTGAAGCGCACTACGCAACTCTGGTACAACGCCATGAAGCGCCGCAGCACAGGCCGCCTTTCAACGATGCTGCAAGGCGCCTGGCCGGTTTCACTGAAACCGAGCTGCAATGGCTGCATTCCGGTACCGCGTGAAAGACCTGCAAAACCCTTCAGAACATGTTCAGCCCTTTTCTTCCCGCCACCCTTGCCGAACCGGCAGCCAGCCAGGCAGCCGATTCGGTGGCGCTGATTGCGCGCCAGGCCATCGTCGATGGCCAGCACGAGGTCGTGGGCTACGAGCTGTTCAACCGTTCGCGCACCGGGCCCACGCACACCGCGGCCACCGACATGGCGCTGGTGTTCACCACGCTGTCGCACGCGGGCACGGAAGAACTGGTGGGCGACAAGCTCATCTTCATCAACTGCACGCACGAGAGCCTGGCCGGCGGCCACCTGGAACTGTTCAACCCCGAGCAGGTGGTGCTGGAGATACCGCCGCTGGGGCACGCTGCCACCGAAGAAGTGGCGCTGCGCCTGCCGATCCTGCAAAGCCTGGGCCAGCGCGGTTTCCATCTGGCGTTCAACCAGACCGTGCTGCAGTCCACCTATGCCGCCTGGCTGGAACTGGCCGACTTCATCAAGCTCGACCTGTCGGTGCTGGCGCCAGACCACCTGGCGGTGCTGATCGGCTATGCACAGCGCCACAGCCAGGCCCGGCTGATTGCAGAAAAGGTGGAAACGGCACGGCAGTACGCCACCGTGGCAGCCCACGGGGTGGAGCTGTTCCAGGGCTACTGGTTCTCGCGCCCGGTGCTGGTGCAGACCCGGGTGGTGCTGCCCACGCAAGCCAGCATCCTTGCCCTGCTGCACCTGCTGCGCCAGCATGCCGGCACGGCCGCCGTGGAAGACGTGCTCAAGAAAGACGCCGGGCTGGCCTTCAACCTCATGCGCCTCATCAATGCCTCCAACCTGGGCGCAGGCCAGGAAATCACCTCTTTTCACCAGGCCATCGAACTGCTTGGCGCCAGCAAACTGCTGCGCTGGGCCACGCTGCTGCTGACCTGCTCGCGCAGCGGCGGCACGCCTTCTTCGGTTGGCAGCTCTGCCGTGGTGCGGGGCAGGCTGATGGAGCTGCTGGCCCTTGCGTCCGGGCAGTCGCAGGAAGTGGCGGACCAGGCTTTCATGGTCGGCATCTTTTCGCTGCTTGAGCTTCTGCTGGGCATGCCCATGGCTTCGGCCCTCAAACTGCTGAATGCGCCCGCCCCGGTCCGGCAGGCACTGCTGGAACACGAAGGCCTGCTGGGCCAGCTTCTGGCCCTGGTGCAATCCTGCGAAGAAAGCCGCAGCCCCACCCCCGGCTTGTCGGCCGCCGCATTGCTGCGCCTGGACAGCGAACAGGTGCAGGCCGCGCAGCAGCAGGCCCTGGCCTGGGCAGGGCAGGCAAACGGCTGAGCTTGCAGGCGAAACCAAGCGCAAGAACATGGGCACAGGCACAAGGGTGGTGCAAACACCTTCCTTGAGAATTTTTGGGTCTTTTGCATCTGAATGGCATTCAGACGAGCTGAAAAAAGGCCCTCTGGCATGACCCTTCAAAAGAAACCTGCTTCAGATTGGTTTACGATTGCTTACGCCAAACAGCAATTTATTTCGTTCTTTCGTGAGTCTGAGCATGCCAAACACCCTTGCACTTTCCCTTTCTGAAGACCCCGTCAGCAGCTTTGGACAGGCCCATGACAGCAGCAGCCTGCGCACCGAAGGCTCCGGGGACACAGGCCACAGCGGCGCCGATGTCGACACCGCCGACGGTGCCGACGGCATTGCCTTGCTGGCCCGCCAGGCCATCGTGGACGAAAACCGCGAGGTGTATGGCTATGAGCTGTTTGACCGCTCCAGCAGCACGCGCACGCACACCGCCGCCAGCGATGCCGCCCTGCTGTTCCATGCCATGTCCAGTGCCGCGCCCGAGGCGCTGGTGGGGCACAAGACCCTGTTCATCAACTGCACGCACGAAAGCCTGGAAGGCCCCCACCTGGAGCTGGTCCACCCGGACAGGGTGGTGCTGGAAATTCCCACGCTGGGCGAAAGCGCCACGGCGGCCGAAATTGAAAAAACCAGCCGGGTGCTGCATGCGCTGCGCAACCGGGGCTTCAGGCTGGCCTTCAACCAGCAGGTGCTGCGCCGCCCCTATGCCACCTGGCTGCCAATGGCCGCGTTCATCAAGCTGGACCTGTCGGCCTTCAAGCCCGAAATGGCAGCCGCGCTGGTGAAGTTCACCCGCGCCTACACCAAAGCCTGCATCGTGGCCGAAAAGGTGGAAACCGCTGAGCAGCACAACCTGATGGAGGGCCTGGGCGTGTCGCTGTTCCAGGGCTACTGGTTTGCACAGCCGGCGCTGGTGAAAGCCCAGACCCTGCGCCCCTCGCACGCCACCATCCTCCAGCTCATCAACCTGGTGCGCCGGCAGGCAGACACGGTGGAAATAGAAAACCTGCTCAAGAAAGACCCCACGCTGTCCTTCAACCTGCTGCGCTTCATCAACGCCTCCGGCTTCGGGCTGTCGAACGAGGTCACCTCGTTTCGCCACGCGGTGAAAATTCTGGGCCTGAAAAAGCTGTTTCGCTGGGCAGCGCTGCTGCTGACCACCTCGCAGGCAGGCGGCACGCCGGCAGACGTGGGCAGCACGGCGGTGCTGCGCGGGCGCCTGATGGAATTGCTGGCCGCCGAGCTGCTGACCCCCGAGCAGTGCGACAACGCTTTTGTGGTGGGCGTGTTTTCCCTGCTGGACACCATGGTCGGCATGCCGCTGGACAAGGCGCTGGATTCGGTGGCGCTGCCGCAGTCGGTGCGGGATGCGCTGCTGCACGGCACCGGCGTGTTCGCGCCGTTTCTGGCATTGGCGCTGGCCTGCGAGAGCGGCGACGAAGCGGCCTTTGCAAAAAACGCCGAAGCCCTGAACCTGTCCAACCGCCAGGTGAACTGGGCACACCTGCAGGCGCTGGCCTGGGCAGAGAGCATGGACGCCCCGGCCAGCTGATTGCGCTGCACCGCTGCACCGCTGTACTTCACTGCAACTGCCCGGAGCCGGGCTTTTTTCAGCCGCGCGGGTGGTGCTGCGCGTGCAGGTGCTTGAGGCGTTCGCGCGCCACATGCGTGTAGATGGTGGTGGTGGAAATGTCGGCATGCCCCAGCAGCAGCTGCACCACGCGCAGGTCGGCGCCGTGGTTGAGCAGGTGGGTGGCAAAGGCATGGCGCAGGGTGTGCGGTGACAGCGGCGCGGTGATGCCTGCCAGCAGCGCGTATTTTTTCACCAGTATCCAGAACATCACGCGCGACATGCCGGCGCCGCGGGCCGTCACAAACAGGTCTGCCGTCTGCTGGCCACCCAGGATGGCGCCGCGTGCGCTCTGCAGGTAGCGCTGCACCCACCACTGCGCTTCCTGGCCAAACGGCACCAGCCGCTCCTTGTCGCCCTTGCCGGTGACGCACAGCACGCATTCGTGCTGCGACAGCTGGTGTGTCTGCAGCGTCACCAGTTCGGTCACGCGCAGGCCGCTGGCATACATCAGCTCCAGCATGGCGCGGTCGCGCAGGCCCAGCGGCGTGTCCACGTCCGGCGCGCCCAGCAGCGCTTCCACCTGCTCCTGCGACAGCGTCTGCGGCACGCGCGGCGGCTGCCGGGCGGTCAGCAGGCGGGCCGTAGGGTCGGCATGGATGCGGCGCTCGCGCAGCGCCCAGTGAAAGTAGCGCCGCAGCACCGTCAGGCGCCGGTTGGCCGAGGTGGCGCGGGTGCTCTCATGGCGTGCGGAAAAGTAACCCTGCAGGTGCACCTCACTGCAATCGTCCAGCGCCAGGGACTGCGGCTGCACCGCCAGCCACTGCGCGCACAGCTGCAGGTCGCGCCGGTAGGCGGCCAGCGTGTTGCGCGACAGCCCGTCTTCCAGCCACAGGGTGTCGATGAAGGCATCAATGGAAGTCTGGCTGGTTTGCAACATCCTGAAACAATAACAGATGGCGCGCTGCAGTGGCAACCCAGCAGCGGCATGGCATGGCACTTGCCCAGGGGAGCCACCCCATCGCTGCATGGCAGAAACGGGTCCGGCCTGGCACCGGGGCGGTGCGCAGACACCGCTGTACTGCAGGCGTCCCGGACCGGCGCGGCCAGCCGCTATCCTCCACGCCGTGAATTACGCCCTGCTGCTGCTGCCCGACTTCTCGCTCATCCTGGCGGGCTACCTGGTCTGCCGTTTCACGGCGCTGGACCGCACGGTCTGGCAGCCGGTCGAGGCCCTGGTGTACTACCTGCTGTTTCCGGTGCTGCTGTTCCAGTCGATTCTCAAAAGCCCGATCGACCTGGGTTCGGCGTCCACGCTGATGGCCGCCGGATTGCTGCTCAGCCTGGGCGGCATTGCCATGGCCTACGTGCTGCCGCAGGTGCCGGGCCTGGGCCGCCACCTGGACCGGCGCGACCATGCGGCGGCCGCGCAGGTGGCGTTTCGCTTCAACTCCTTCATCGGGCTGGCGCTGGCCGAACGCCTGGCGGGCACCGCCGGACTGCAGGCGATTGCGGTGCTGATCGGCGTGTGCGTGCCGCTGCTCAACGTGGCCGCCGTCTGGCCCATGGCGCAGCACGGCCCGCACAGCTTTGCGCGCGAGCTGCTGCGCAACCCGCTCATCCTGGCCACCGTGTCGGCACTGGCGGGCAACCTGCTGGGCCTGCAGATTCCCGACTGGGCGGCGCCGCCCTTGCAGCGCATCGGCGCCGCGTCGCTGGCGCTGGGCCTGAT
>JAGOCN010000092.1 GCA_017998735.1 Giesbergeria sp. | reverse complement strand
GCCGGCTCGCTGCTGGTGTCCGAAGCCGGAGGTCTGGTGGGCAACTTCACCGGCGAAGCCGATTTTCTGGAGCAGCGCGAGTGCATGGCGGCCAGCCCGCGCATCTACGGCCAGCTGGTGCAGTTGCTGGGCAAGTACAGCAAGTTTGCCGGCGCGGGTGAAAAGGCTTCGGTGCGCCAGGCAGCCGATGCGGCCACCGCCGGCGCGCCGCTGGTGCCGGGCGCTGCAGCTGTTGCGGCTGTTGCGTCAGAAGACACCGATGTTCTTGCCACTGCCATCCCTGCAACTGCAAAGGGCCTGGAAACACAGGGCGACCATGAAGACAGCAAGGCAGTGGCAGGCGATGCCAGTGCCGCAGCACATGTTCTGCCTGCTGAAGCAAAAAACCCGGCAGCGGGTGCTTCAACACAGCCTGCGGTGGAAAAACCGTCTTTGGCTTCTGCGGTTGTGTCCGGGCCTGCAGTGCGCGAACAGGAACCCGACGCGCCTTTCTGACACACAGAGGGCGTGCAATACAGCTCGGACGCATTTCCTGTAAGGGCTTGCGTCTTTGGGGATGAAGGCGTGAAAAATACTGCCTGAGCAACAGGGGCCAAAAAGGAGGCAGTCCGGGCGGATAGCGTAGCGCCACACTACCCTGCTGGCAGAAAAAAGCACCTACCCCATTGCGCTGCCGTCCTGCGTCAGAGCATTTTTGCCTTGACCGGAATGCAGTCCTGCAATGCAAAAAATTGAATTTTGCTATTGAAAGAAGAGCTGCTTGCGCAGGCTGTGCCTGCGCTGGAGGCACTTTTTTCCAAAAATGCAAACCTGCAGCAAAAGCAGCATTCTTCCGGTGCGCTGCCGTCCAGTCAGCCCGAAACCGCTTTGACCGGGGGTTCAGCCCGCCTTTGTGCCAAGGCTGGTGCAACACGCCACAGTGGTTCGCTGGCGCATGCTGCCCTTCCCTGTGAAGGCGTAAAAAAGGCACTGCATGCTGCGACAAATCTGGTGTCGCTTCGCGGTCTTGGCTGACGGCTGGCACAGCGCAGCGCAGCTATCTTTGCGCAGCCCATGCCAGTCATTCCTGCCATCACCTCCAGGACAGCCCTTTTTCTCGACTTCGACGGCACGCTGGTGCCTTTTGCCGAGACCCCGAATGCTGTCCAGGTGCCGGCTGTGCTGGTAACTCTGCTGGCCGACCTGCAAGAGCTGCTGGACGGCGCGCTGGCCATCGTGTCTGGCCGCCAGACCGGTGTGCTTGACCAGTTGCTTGCGCCACTGCGCCTGCCCCTGGCGGGCGAACACGGCCTGCAGCGCCGCGCTGCCAGTGGCCGTCTGCTGGAGCAACAGCCATGGCCCGACAGCGGCTTTGTGCTGCAGGCGTGCAACCGCCTTGCCGGCCAACACCCCGCTTTGCTGGTGGAGCGCAAACAGGCCGGTGCGGCATTGCATTACCGCAGGGCGCCCGAGCTTGAAACGCTGTGCCGCAAGACCCTCATGGGGGCGCTGGAAGGCCATCCGCAATTTGAACTGCTGCAGGGCAAACTGGTTGTCGAAGCCGTGCCGGCGCATGTGAACAAGGGCCATGCCATTGCGGCCTTTCTGCGCGAGCCTCCTTTTTGCGGCCGCGTGCCGTTGTTTGTGGGGGACGATGCAACCGATGAAAGCGGCTTTGGCACCGTGCAGTCGCACGGCGGCATTGCCATCAAGGTGGGGCCCGGCCCCACGCTCGCCCGCCATCGCCTGGCCAGTGCACAGGCAGTGTGCGCATGGCTGGTGGCGGCACGGGATGGCCTGGCCAGCCGGGCAGGCAGCAAGGCCGCCCAATGAGCCGCCTGGTCATCGTTTCCAACCGCGTGGCCGACCCGGGCAAGCCAGCTGCTGGCGGGCTTGCCGTGGCCCTGGGGCAGGTGCTGCAGCAGACGGGCGGGCTGTGGTTTGGCTGGAGCGGCACGGTGGCCGAAAACGGCGCCACGGGCGAAGGCGCCGTGCAGACCACGCAGGCCGACAGCGTCACCATTGCCACCCTTGACCTGTGCCGCGACGACCACGACAGCTACTACGCCGGCTACAGCAACGAAGTGCTCTGGCCAGTGTTCCACAGCCGGCTGGATCTGGCCCATTTCGACCACGCGTTTTTTGAAGGCTATCTGCGCGTGAACCAGGCATTTGCGCACGCCCTGCTGCCGCTGCTCAGGCCGGACGACACCATCTGGGTGCACGACTACCACCTGATACCGCTGGCAACGCAGCTGCGCGCCCTGGGCTGCCGCCAGCGCATCGGCTTTTTTCTTCACATCCCCCTGCCTCCACAGGCCATGCTGGCCGCCGTTCCACAGCACGAATGGCTGTTTCGCTCGCTTTTTGCCTACGACCTGGTCGGTGTACAGACACCGCAGGACGTCCAGCATTTTGAAAGTTATGTGCTCAACGAGGCGCAGGGCCGGTCGCTGGGCAGCGGCACGTACCGGGCGTATGAGCGCAATGTGCGCTGCAGTGCCTTTCCCATCGGCATCGATGTGGACGAATTTGCCGCTCTTGCGCAGGCGCGCGAATCGCGTGAAACGTACGAAAGCATGCGGCGCGCCCATGCGCAGCAGCGCCTGGTGCTGGGCATCGACCGGCTCGATTACTCCAAAGGGCTGCCGCAGCGCATGCGCGCTTTTCGCGCGTTGCTCGACAGCCACCCTGAAAGCCGGGGCAATACCACCCTGTTGCAGATCAGTTCGCCAACACGCGAAAGCGTGGACCCCTATGCGGACATCCGAAGTGAACTCGAATCCCTCTCCGGCGCCATCAACGGCGACCATGGCGAACTCGACTGGATGCCTGTGCATTACATCTACAAGATGGTGGCGCGCAAGCACATCCCGGGACTGTGCCGCGCAGCGGCGGTGGGCCTGGTGACGCCGCTGCGCGACGGCATGAACCTGGTGGCAAAGGAATACGTGGCAGCGCAGGATCCAGCCGACCCTGGCGTGCTGGTGCTGTCGCGTTTTGCCGGTGCGGCAGAGCAGCTCAAAGAGGCCCTGCTGGTCAACCCCTACGACATCCAGGGGACGGCCGAAGCGATTGCGCAGGCTCTGCAGATGCCTTTGGGCGAGCGCCGCGCGCGCCACCACAAGCTGCTGCAGCGCATTCGCGAACAGGATGTGCACTGGTGGCGCACCGCCTTCCTTGCGGCACTGGAGGAAACAGCCAGGTTGCCCGGCTGATCCGGCCGCGGAATGTCGGCATGCACCGAGACGAACTACACCCCTGCAGCGCAAAGGCAAAAACCATGGTCCAGCAAGACAGCAAGAGCAACACAACCCCCGCAGCAGGCGAACCGGCACTGACCGGGCTGCTGCATGGCTTTTCGGGTGAAAACCCGGCAGAGCAGCTGGCGGTGCTCGTCCAGCATGGTGCCGACCAGATTCCCCTGCCGGGCAGCGGCCGCACCCTGGAGCGCTGGAGGGGGCTGGCGGCAGTGGGATCGAGCAGCCTGGGCCTGGCCAAACTCTACGAGGGCCATACTGATGCGCTGGCCATCCTGGCCGAGCTGCAAATGCCCATGCCTGCACCGGAGGGCGCGCGCTGGGCGGTGTGGTGTGCCGAGCCTCCCGGCGAGCGTGTCGAGGCAACCCCCCAGCCGTCAGGCGCAGCGGGCAGGTCGGGAACCCCGGTGGTGCTCTCGGGCCGCAAGCCGTGGTGCTCGGGCGCCCAGGCCATCGACCACGCGCTTGTCAGCGGCTGGCTTGCCGATGGCCAGCGCTGTCTGGTCGCGGTTTCCATGCACCAGCCTGGCATCCGCATCGACGCCGGCACATGGCAGGCGGTCGGGATGGCGTCCAGTGCCAGTGCCGATGTCTGCTTTGACGGCGCTCTGGGGGTGCTCGTCGGCGAGCCTGGCGAGTACCTGAGCCGTCCGGGTTTTGTGCATGGCGGTGCGGGCGTTGCCGCGTGCTGGTATGGAGCTGCTGCCGGCATTGCCAGCTACCTGCGCGATGCCGCTGTGCACAGCAAGGATCCGCACCGCCAGGCCCACCTGGGCGCTGTCGATGTGGCGCTCAGCAGTGCCGCCAGCCTGCTGCGCGCCGCGGCCGCGCAAATAGACCGCACGCCGGCGCTGCCATGCCTGCTGGCAGTGCAGCGCGCCCGGCTGGCCGTGGAAGCGGCTGCCGAGGAGGTGCTGCGCCGGGTGCCCCGCGCCATCGGTGCCGGGCCGTTGTGCAAGGACCGGCGCCTGGCCCTGCTGGTGGCGGACCTGCCGGTCTTTGTGCGCCAGAGCCATGCGGAACGCGACCAGGCGGCGCTGGGCGCGCACCTTGCCGAAATGCAGAAGGAATGTCCATGGACGCTGTGATACCCCGGCTGATCCAGGGCCAGGGAACGCCGGAAGCGCAGTGGCAGGCCTGGTTCTCGCAAACACCCCTGCCGGTGGTTGCGCCGGCCGATCTGCTGCGGCACAGCAGCCGCGTTGTCATCGTGGCGCCGCACCCGGACGATGAAATCCTGACCACGGCAGCTTTGCTGCGCTGCTGCGCGGACACCGACACCCCCTGTCTGGTCGTTTCGGTGACCGACGGAGAGGCCAGCCACCTGGGTTCGCCCCTGTGGCCGCAGCAGCATCTTGCCCGCACCCGGGCCCTGGAAAGCGCTGCAGCCCTGGCGCTGATGGCCCCGGCGGCGCAGGTGGTCAGGCTGGGCCTGCCGGACGGCGGTGTCGCAGACTGCACTGCGCAGCTGGCACAGGCGCTGGGCGGACTGCTACAGCCCTCGGACGCGCTGGTTTGCCCCTGGCGCAACGACGGCCATCCCGACCACGAGGCCACCGGGCACGCCTGCGCCGAGGTGGCACGGCAGGTCGGGTGCAGGCTGCTTGAACTTCCGATCTGGACCTGGCACTGGGCAACGCCCGAAGACCCGCAGGTTCCCTGGCACCGCGCTGCGGCCCTTGCCCTTGCACCCGAGCAGCTGGCCTTGAAAAGGCAGGCCCTGGCCTGCTTTCACAGCCAGCTGCTGCCCGACCCTTCCACCGGCAAGGAGGCCATCCTGCCTGCCTGGGCCACCGCGCGCCTGCTGCGCCCCTTCGAGGTTGTTTTTGTATGAGCGGCGTACAACATTTCGAGCAGCTCTACCAGACCGATCCTGATCCCTGGCGGGTGGCATCGGACTGGTATGAGCGGCGCAAACGGGCGCTTTTGCTGGCGGCGCTGCCACGCGAACGTTACCGGCATGGGTTCGAACCGGGCTGCGGCAACGGCGCGACCACGCTGCAGCTGCTCGAACGCTGCGACTTCCTGTGCGCGGTCGACTTCTCTGCCACGGCCATCGAGCTGAGCGGCCAGCGCATCCAGGGCGAAGCGCGCAGCCGCCTTGACCTGCAGGCGCTGCCCCTGCCCGCGCGCTGGCCCGATGTGCCCGCGGCCGGCTTTGACCTGATCGTGGTCTCGGAGCTGGCCTACTATTTTGATGACGCCGCCCTGGCGCACTTCAACCGCCGCTGCCTGGAGTCGCTCAGCCCTGCAGGCCACCTGGTGATGTGCCATTGGCTGCACGGCGCGCACGATCACCTCCAGCCCACGCAGGCAATGCACCGCAATGTGGGAGAGAACCCGCAGCTGCAGGCGCTGCTCACGCACACCGAAGCCGACTTCCAGCTCGATGTCTGGCAGAAAACCTCTGAAGGAAATGTTCCATGATCGGTGTCTGCATCCCGGCCCACGACGAGGAAAACCTGATTGCAGCGTGCCTGGAGAGTGTTTTTGCTGCTGCGAGGCACCCGGACCTCCTGGGCGAGACCGTGGTGGTGGTTCTGGTGCTCGACAGCTGCCAGGACGCGACGGCGTCGATTGCCGCCCGGTGGCCGGTGCTGTCACTGGCCACCACAGCGCGCAACGTGGGCACGGCGCGTGGCATTGGCGCCGACTGTCTGCTCCGGCAGGGCGCCCGCTGGCTCGCTTTCACCGATGCAGATTCCTGGGTTTCACCGCGCTGGCTGGTGGACCAGCTGTCGCTGAAAACCGAAGTGGTGTGCGGAACAGTGGAGGTCGGCAGCTGGTCCGCTCATGGCGCGCACGCACAGCGCGCGCGCCACCATTTCGAAACCACCTACACCGACCGGGACGGGCACCGGCATGTGCATGGCGCCAACCTTGGCGTTTCAGCCTGGCAGTACCTGCAGGCAGGAGGCTTCAACGCCCTGTCCTGCGGAGAGGACCAGGCCCTGGTTGACCGCCTGGTGCTGCAAGGCGCCGATGTGGCATGGAGCGCACTGCCGCGCGTGATGACGAGCGGGCGTCCCTATTCACGGGTCGAAAAGGGTTTTGCCGGAGCGATTCGCAGGGTCTGGCAAGGGCCTGCCCAAAATGCCGACAGTGCCGACAGTGCCGAGACGGCGGAACCGCCGGCGGGGACTGGGCCAGTGCCGGCGCCTGGCACTGCTGTGGCTGCGCTTCCAGCGCACCCGGTCTGACTGCCGGTTTGCCCCTTTTCCGGCTGGAATGCAGCCTGGCCGGGGGTGGGGTCAACGCCAGGGTGCGCTGACCAAGGAACCCCAAGCGCCAACCTGAACGACCCCGGGCGCCCCTGCGCGCCGGTGCCCGTTTTTTTTCAATCCGCCAGCAACTGGCCCAGCACATACGGCAGGATGCCGCCAGCGCGGTAATAGTCCACCTCAATCGGCGTGTCGATGCGCAGCGTGGTGGTCACGCGCTGTTCGCTGCCGTCGGCGCGGCGCACCACCAGCGTGGCTTCGCTTTGCGGTGTCAGGTTTGCATCGGGCAGCACGTCGA
>JAGOCN010000091.1 GCA_017998735.1 Giesbergeria sp. | reverse complement strand
TGGCGCTTCTTTTAGTTTTGGCAAGCACAAAAAAAGCAGCCGGGGTTTCTTGTAAAAAACAAGGAAACCCCGGCTGCTTTTGAGCCTGGCAATCTCTCAGTCCAGAGTGAACCCCACCTTGATGGTCACTTGCCAGTGGGCAACCTTGCCTTCTTCAATATGGCCGCGTGTTTCCGTGACTTCGAACCATTGCATGTTGCGCACGGTCTCGTTGGCCGTTGCAATGGCGGTGTTGACGGCATCTTCGATGCTGGAAGGCGAAGAGCCGGTGAGCTCCAGAATCTTGTAAACGTGCTTGGACATGAACGCTCCTGAAAACCAGTTGTAGTTGTTGATGATGGAAAAGACCAGCCGCAGGGTTGCCATGGCTGGAAAACACAGTATGACGGCATTCGCTTGTTTCAGCTCTTCGGCAGCCCGGCGCGGGGCCAGCCCGTCCCATTGCACACAGGTTGTCCCTTCAATCCAGCTCGGCAATCAGGTCAATTTCCACGCACGAGCCGAGCGGAATCTGCACCGCGCCAAAGGCGCTGCGGGCGTGCGTGCCACGCTCGCCAAAGATTTCGGCCAGCAGCTCGCTGGCGCCGTTGGTGACCAGGTGCTGCTCGGTGTAGTCGCTGGTGGAATTGACCAGGCTCATCAGCTTGACGATGCGCACCACGCGGTTCAGGTCGCCGCCGCAGGCCGCCTGCAGCGTGCCCATCAGGTCGATGGCAATGCTGCGCGCCGCCGCCTTGCCCTGCTCGGTGGTCATGTTCTTGCCCAGCTGGCCCACCCAGGGCTTGCCGTCCTGGCGCGCAATGTGGCCGCTCAGAAACACCAGCTTGCCGGTCTGCACAAACGGCAGGTAGGCGGCGGCGGGCGTGGACACCGGGGGCAGGGTGATGCCGAGGGCCTGGAGGCGGTCTTGGATGCTCATGGTGGGAGGTTCCTTTGGGAATGGGGAAAAAAAACAATGTGAAGCGGGAGAAAAGCGCAGGTGGCGCGTGCGCTGGTTGCTGACGCTGCCCGGCGTGCTGGTGGGGCTTGGTGCCTGCGCCCTGCTGCGCCCGCCGGCTGCCATGGTAGCGGGCCGCATCAGTGCGCTGCGCGGTGCTTTTGCCCGCACCGGCCCAAGCCGGTCAGCACCGGCCTGGGCGTGCCTGTGCACTGAACCTGTCCGCAGTATCTCTGTTGAAAACGCCATCATTTGCTATGAAAAAATGAGCTGCTGGCGCATGCTGCATATGCGCTAGAGGCCGTTTTGACTCTAAAAACACAAACCCGCCATGCCAATGCAGCCGGCCCTGCATTCAGCCCGCCAGCCTGCCGCAAACCGCTCTAGCATGGCGGCCATGCCTGCTTCCGTGCCCGCCACTGTCCTTGCTGCGTCCAGCGCCGCAGGCACAACCGTTGACGTCGCTGTCGCCGTTGCCGTTGCCACGCCAGCGCCGCCACCCGCCTGGCTGCTGCCGGCGGCGCTGCTGGGCGTGGTGCTGGGGGCGGCGGTGCAGGTGCGGCAGGCGGCGCTGTGGAACTGGCAGGTGTATGCGCTGCTGCTGTGCGGGGCTGCACTGGCCGCGCTGCGGGTGTTCGGGCGCGGCGGGCGCCGGCTGCGCGGGGCACGCGGCGCGCTGGCAGCGCTGGCGGTGGCCGGCATGGTGTTTGGCCTGACCGGCTGGCGCGCCGCGCATTTTGCCGGCCAGGCGATGGACCCGGCGCTGGAAGGGCGCGACCTGCGCGCCACTGGCGTGGTGACCAGCATGGTGCAGCCCATCGAAGGCGGCGGGCTGCGCCTGCGGCTGGCGGTGGAGTCGGCCGTGCTGCAGGACAGCGGGCAGGCCGTGGCTTTGCCGGCGCTGGTGGAAGTGGGCTGGTACGGCAGCGGCTGGCGCGGTGCGGACAAAGCCTTGCCTGCGGCCTATGCGCCGCCCGCCACGCTGCGCCCCGGCCAGCGCTGGCGCCTGACGCTGCGGCTCAAGGCCCCGCACGGCGAGCGCAACCCGCATGGCTTTGACTACGAACTGCGCCAGTGGGAGCTGGGCGTGCAGGCCACCGGCTATGTGCGCACCAGCGCACGCGATGCACCGCCCGAGCTGCTCGGCAGCAGCCACTGGCGCCACCCGGTGGAGCAGCTGCGCCAGTCGGTGCGCGGGCGCATCCTGGCGCAGCTGGGCGGCAGCGACCCGGACGACCCGCAGGCGCTGCGCACCGCCGGCGTGGTGGCCGCGCTGGTGACCGGCGACCAGCGTGCCATCGACCGCGCCGACTGGGACGTGTTCCGCGCCACCGGCGTGTCGCACCTGATGAGCATTTCAGGCCTGCACATCACGCTGTTTGCCTGGCTGGCGGCGGCCGGCGTGGGAGCGCTGTGGCGGCTCTCGGGGCGGCTGTGCCTGCGCTGGCCAGCGCCGTCGGCGGCGCTGGTGGGCGGCGTGCTGCTGGCGGCTGCCTATGCGCTGTTCAGCGGCTGGGGCGTGCCAGCGCAGCGCACCGTTTCCATGCTGGTGGTGGTGGCGCTGCTGCGCCTGTCGGGGCGGCGCTGGCCCTGGCCGCACGCCTGGCTGCTGACCTGCGCCGCCGTGGTGCTGCCCGACCCGTGGGCGCTGTGGCAGCCGGGGTTCTGGCTCAGTTTTGTGGCGGTGGCGGTGCTGTTTGCCAGCAGTGCCATGCCCCATGGTGCTATGGATACAGGAGCTGCTGGCGCAGGCAGGACAAGCGCTGGAGGCCGATTTGCCTCATTGCTGCGCGAGCAGTGGGTGGTGACGCTGGCGCTCACGCCGCTGGCACTGCTGCTGTTTGGCCAGGTGTCGGTGGTCGGGCTGCTGGCCAATTTGCTGGCCATTCCGTGGGTGACGCTGGTGGTCACGCCGCTGTCGTTTGCCGGTGTGCTGTGGGCGCCGCTGTGGCAGGTGGCGGGCTGGAGCGTGCAGTTGCTGGGCCTGGTGCTGCAGCCGCTGGCCGCGCTGCCCGGCGCAACAGCCTGGGTGGCGGCAGCGCCCCTGTGGGCCGGGCTGGCCGCCGTGGCCGGGGGCGTGCTGCTGGTGCTGCGCCTGCCGTGGCAGGTGCGCGCGCTCGGCCTGGCGCTGTGGCTGCCGGTGCTGCTGTGGCAGGCGCCGCGCCCGGCAACGGGCAGTTTCGAGCTGCTGGCGCTGGACGTGGGGCAGGGCAATGCAGTGCTGGTGCGCACCGCCAGGCACGCGCTGCTGTACGACACCGGCCCGCGCCACAGTGCCAGCAGCGACGCCGGCGCGCGCGTGCTGGTGCCGCTGCTCCGTGCGCTGGGCGAGCGGCTGGACCTGGTGGTGCTCAGCCACCGCGACAGCGACCACACCGGCGGCGCTGCGGCCGTGCTGGCCCAGCAGCCGCAGGCGCGGCTGCTGGGGTCGCTGGAGGCCGGCCACCCGCTGGAATTGCTGCGCCCGGTGCAGCCTTGCCAGGCTGGCCAGCGCTGGCACTGGGACGGCGTCGATTTTGAAATGCTGCACCCGCTGGCCGGTGCCGGCACCAGTGCGCCCGCTGCCGGGGGCCGAGCACCGTCGCCCAACACGCTCAGCTGCGTGCTGCGCGTGGCCTCCCGCCAGGGCGCGGTGGCGCTGCTGGCCGGCGACATTGAAAAAAAGCAGGAACAGGCCTTGCTGGCCCGCGCCGCGCCACTGGCCGCCGATGTGCTGCTGGTGCCGCACCACGGCAGCAAAACCTCGTCCAGCGCCGCCTTTCTGGACGCGGTAAAGCCGCGCACCGCGCTGGTGCAGGCCGCCTACCGCAGCCGCTTTGGCCACCCGGCGCCGGACGTGGTGCAGCGCTACCGCGAGCGCGGCGTGCAGGTCATCGATTCAGCCCGCTGCGGCGCTGCCCGCTGGCATTCGGAGCGGCCCGGCCAGGTGCTGTGCGAGCGCCAGGAAAACCCGCGCTACTGGCAGCACCGCGTGGCGCCCTGAGGCGGGCGTTGGGTGCGGCAAATACGTTGTCCAGGCCTTTTTCCATCACCCGTCGCAACGCGTTGGTGCACAAAAAGCGCTGACCTGAATCCGGCCAAACCAGGCGCGGCGCAGGCGTTGGTCATTGAGGTGCAGGGCGCCCAGGGTGACAGGCACGTACGGTTGGCCCAGAGCGATTTCACCCTGGCCCGCAATAGCCACAGCAGCGAACATGGCGTTCGCACTCAGCGCTGCTGAAACTCTAGAGGCCGGCATCGACCCTTTCCTGGTTGCCAACACAGGGTTTATTTCGCAATCCCCAAAAACACTGCCAGGCAGCGCTCCACCTCGATCAACGCATCGACATCAATGCGCCCGAAAGAAGGCCCAATTTTGTCGCGCTTGACGGTCATGGCCTTGTCCACCATCACCTGCGACGGCTTTTGCAAACCATTGCCCGCACCTGGTTGAACGGTCACACGCAGCAGCGGCGCAGCCACCAGCGTGCCCGTGACCGGCAGCACGGTGACGCTGGCGTGCGCGTTGAACTGATCTGCCTGGACCACCAGGGCGGGCCGGGGTTTGCCAAAGTCGCCTTGCATGGCGATGGTCACGAAATCACCGCGTGTCATTCCGTCCAGCCGTCCATGTCTTCGAGCGCTTCATCCATGAAGCGCTGCAGGCTTGCATCGGCACTGTCGGCCTGTGCGGCCAGGAGCGACTGGCGGCGGCACTCGGCGGCAAAGTCTGGCCGGCGTGTGTCGGGAACCCAGATTTGCACCGGGCGCAGTCCCGCCATGCGCAGCGCATCACGGTGCTTTTGCACCCGTGCATTGACATTTGCTGTGGTCATGGGAGTCCCCTTGGTTGCGTTACATGCAACATGCTACGCGTCCAGCGCGTTGCATGCAACTTTCCAGGGCGACTTTTTCAATTCCCTCTTGAAACAGGATCGCAAGCAGGCTCTGAGAGATTGCGCCTATTTGCCACTGCGGCGTTGCTCGCGCAGCATGAACAGGTACAGGCTTTCCGTTTTTTCGCGCGCCCAGGGTGTCTTGCGCAAAAATTTCAGGCTGGACGCCACGCTGGGGTCGCTTTGAAAGCAGCGCACCGGAATGCGCTCGCCCAATCCTTGCCAGCCGTAGTGCGCCGACAGCGCCGTCACCATGGCTTCCAGCGTCACGCCATGCAGCGGGTTGCGTGGCTGGGCAGGAGTGGCTAGAGCAACAGCAGCAGGAGCGACAGGTTTTGCAGCCGTTTCAAGTTCCGGCTGCCCGGCAGGCACGGTTGGCGGTGCCGGGGTGCCGGGCGGCTGCGTGCCGGGTCTGGAGGGGGCGTCGGAACCGGAACCGGGAACGGAAGCGGAATCGGAGGAGGGCGGCGGGCAGTTCATGGAGGACAAGCATATCGGTGCGCCACGCGCCGTATTGCAAAAACCCAAACCGTGCGCGCACAAAAAAGCGGGCTGAAGGCAGCCCGCTGGTGTCTGTCAACCGGGCCGCCAGGGCTCAGTCCACTTCGCCCATCTGCGACTGCAGGTAGTTGGGCAGGCCGACCTTGGCCACCAGTTCGATCTGCGTCTCCAGAAAGTCGATGTGCTCTTCGGTGTCGTCCAGGATCTTCTGCAGCAGGTCGCGGGACACATAGTCGCGCACCGTTTCGCAGTGGGCCATGCCTTCCTTGATGGTGGCCTGGGCGCCGTACTCCATGCGCAGGTCGCAGGCCAGGATTTCCGGCACGTCCTCGCCCACCTGCAGCTTGGCCAGGTCCTGCAGGTTGGGCAGGCCGTCCAGCATGAAAATGCGGTCCATCAGCCAGTCGGCGTGCTTCATCTCGCCAATCGACTCGTCGTATTCCTTCTTCGCCAGCTTGTCAAAACCCCAGTGCTTGAGCATGCGGTAGTGCAGAAAATACTGGTTGATGGCGGTCAGCTCGTTCTTGAGCTGGGCCTGCAAGTGGCCAATGACCTGTGCGTCACCCTTCATGGTGGACTCCTTTTTGTGCGTTCTGGAAAACGTCCATTGTCGTTGCTTGCGCAAGCCGCTGTGCATTGCCATGCAAATGGGCTGCCGGTCAGGTGCGCTGCCCTGCCGCCAGGCAAAACGGGGATGAGAACGGAGACGAAAGCAGCAACAGAAAGGGGAATGCAAACAGAAACGGAAAGAGCGATAGCCTTAAGGTATCGCATCTATGAAATCAATTGATTGGATTGATGATCTTCTTTCTCTTATGCTTCAGTCCTGTGTTCATTTCAACCCGCAAAGGAAACTTCAATGTCCCTGATCAACACCCAAGTCCAGCCCTTCAAGGCCCAGGCCTTTCACAACGGCAAGTTCGTTGAAGTCACTGAACAGAACCTGCAGGGCAAGTGGTCCGTGGTGATCTTCATGCCCGCCGCTTTCACCTTCAACTGCCCCACCGAAGTGGAAGACGCGGCCGACAACTACGCCCATTTCCAGAAGGCCGGCGCCGAGGTCTACATCGTCACCACCGACACGCATTTCTCGCACAAGGTGTGGCATGAGACATCGCCCGCCGTCGGCAAGGCCAACTTCCCGCTGGTGGGCGACCCGACGCACCAGCTGACCAAGGCTTTTGACGTGCACATCGACGAAGAAGGCCTGGCGCTGCGCGGCACCTTCATCATCAACCCTGATGGCGTCATCAAGACCATGGAAGTGCATTCCAACGAAATCGCCCGCGACATCCAGGAAACCCTGCGCAAGCTCAAGGCCGCCCAGTACACCGCAGCGCACCCCGGCGAAGTCTGCCCGGCCAAGTGGAAAGAGGGCGAGAAGACCATTGCCCCTTCGCTGGACCTGGTCGGCAAGATCTGAGCGGGCCGACGCCGCTCCAGTGCTGAACTGATGCATGACGCCCGGGTGCCTGGCGCCCGGGCTTTTTTTTACCCAAAAATTGAAATTTCAGGAGTTTTGCCATGCTTGACGACACCCTCAAGACCCAGTTGAAAGCCTACCTGGAGC
>JAGOCN010000090.1 GCA_017998735.1 Giesbergeria sp. | reverse complement strand
GACACGCAGCGCAACAACATCATGACGGTGGAAGACCCGATCGAGTACGAGCTGGCGGGCGTCGGCCAGACGCAGGTCAACAGCAAGATCGACCTGACGTTCGCCAAGGCGCTGCGCGCCATCCTGCGCCAGGACCCGGACATCATCATGATTGGCGAAATCCGCGACTTTGAAACCGCGCAGATCGCCATCCAGGCGTCGCTCACCGGCCACCTGGTGCTGGCCACGCTGCACACCAACGACGCTGCCAGCGCCGTCACGCGCCTGACCGACATGGGGGTGGAGCCGTTTTTGCTCAGCAGCTCGCTGCTCGGCGTGCTGGCCCAGCGGCTGGTGCGCCGCTTTTGCCCGGCCTGCCACGGCAGCGGGTGCGAGGCCTGCGGCCAGACCGGCTACCAGGGCCGCACGGGGGTGTTTGAACTGCTGACCACCACCGACGCCATCCGCGCGCAAATCCACAACCAGGCTCCTGAGGCCGACATCCGCGCTGCTGCCCTGGCCGACGGCATGCAGCTGATGCGCGACGACGGCGAGCGCCTGATTGCCCAGGGCATCACCAGCCGCGAAGAAGTGCTGCGCGTCACACGCGACTGAGCGCGGGCAGGGCAAACGGACGAAGCCGTTTTTCCGTCAGACAGACAGACAGGCAGCCAGTCAGAGGGCGGCAACCCTGCACACCTTCAGGGCATGCCGCTTTTTTGCTATTGAAACAATAGCTGCTGGCGCATGCTGCGCCTGGGCTGGAGGCACTTTTGGCTTGAAACCGGCCCATGCCAGCCTGCACCCGCGGTCAGTGCAACCCCGTTGGTGCAATCCCTCTCAGCACAAGGTCGAGCAGGCCTTACATTCAGCAAAACTTTTTGAATCCAGTCGCCAGGCCCTGGCGTACCTGTGCTGTCTGCCTGCCAAACCCCTTTGCCTTCCTTCACCCTCCTTTGCCCCAAAACCCACCGCATGCCATCTTTTCCTCTCGCCTGCAGCCCCAGGCTGACACGTGCTTCCCGCACCTCTCGCACCTCTAGCACTTCCCGCGCCAGCTTTGGCAAGAGCGCCAAGGTGCTGGCCGGCTGCCTGGCATTGCACGGCGCCGCCATGGCGCAAAGTGCCGCACCGGCCACCGAGCCCGCCGACCCGCGACTGGCCCCCATCGAGGTCAAAAGCTCGCGCAACAGCGTGCTGGGCGAAGCGGCCACCGCCAACGAAGGTGTGGTGACGCAGCAGCAGTTAGGGAGCCTCTGCATAACCCCAATTTCCGACAAATTCGCGCTTGTAACTTGTTGATTTAATTGGGTGGGGAAAGCAGAAAAAGAGGTTATGCAGAGGATCCTTAGAGGCGCGCACCGTCTACCGGCCGGGCGAGCTGCTGGAAGCAGTGCCGGGGCTGATCGTCAGCCAGCACAGCGGCGAGGGCAAGGCCAACCAGTTTTACCTGCGCGGCTTCAACCTGGACCATGGCACCGACCTGCGCACCACCATCGACGGCATGCTGGTCAACCAGCGCAGCCACGCGCACGGCCAGGGCTGGACCGATGTGGGCTTCCTGATTCCGGAACTCACCACGCTGCTGGACTACCGCAAAGGCCCGTTCTTTGCCTCCGAGGGCGACTTTGCTTCCGCCGGCGCGGTGAACATCCAATACGCCAACACCCTGCCCCAGGGCATTGCCAGCATTGGCGTGGGCCAGAACGGCTTTGCCCGCACCCTGCTGGCCGATTCGCCCGCGTTTGGTGCCGGCCGGGTGCTGTACGCGCTGGAACTGCTCAACAACGACGGCCCGTTCACGCTGGGCGACGGCTACCAGAAACGCAACGGCGTGCTGCGCTACAGCCAGGGCACCGAGGCCAACGGCTTCAACGCCACGCTGATGGCGTTTGATGCCAAGTGGCGCGCCACCGACCAGATTCCGCAGCGCGCCGTGGCCGACGGCAGCCTGGGCCGGTTTGATGCCATCGACCCCACCGATGGCGGGCAATCGAGCCGCTACAGCCTCTCGGGCGGCTGGCGGCGCTCCAGCGGCACCGAATCCACGCAGGTCAACGCCTCCGTGGTGCGCAGCCGGCTCGACCTGTTTTCCAACTTCACCTACTTTCTGGACGACCCGGTCAACGGCGACCAGTTTGCCCAGCCCGACCGGCGCACCACCACCGCCCTGAACGCCAGCCACAGCTGGTTTGTGCCGCTGCTGGGGCGCGATGCCGAAACCACCGTGGGCGCGCAGTTCCAGAACGACAGCATCCGCACCGGCCTGCACAACACCGTGGCGCGGCAGACCACCGCCACCACCCGCGCCGACCACATCGCCGAGCGCAGCCTGGGGCTGTATGTGGAAAACAAGATGGAATGGGCCGACACCTTCCGCACCGTGGTCGGCGCGCGCGTGGACCGCTTCACCTTCAAGGTGGACAGCGACAACCCGGCCAACAGCGGCACCAACGCCGCCACCAAGGCCAGCCCCAAGCTCAACCTGATCTTTGGTCCCTGGAACAAGACCGAGCTGTATGCCAGCGCCGGCACCGGTTTTCACAGCAACGATGCGCGTGGCACCACCATCACCACCGACCCCAAGACCGGCGAACCGGCCGACAAGGTGCCGCCGCTGGTGCGCTCCAAGGGCTTTGAGCTGGGCGTGCGCACCGAAGCCATTGCCGGCCTGCAAAGCACGCTGTCGTTCTACCGGCTGGACTTTGATTCGGAGCTGGTGTTTGTGGGCGACGCCGGCAACACCGAGGCAGGGCGCCCCAGCCGCCGCTTCGGGGTGGAGTTTTCCAACTACTACAAACCCGCCAGCTGGCTGACCGTGGACGCCGACCTGGCCTTTGCCAAGGCACGCTTTCGCGGCTTTGACCCGGCCGGTGACCGCATTCCGGGCGCCATCGAGGGCGTCGCGTCGCTGGCGCTGGCGGTGGACCAGCGCGGCCCGTGGTTTGGCGCGCTGCAGTTGCGCTACTTCGGCCCGCGCCCGCTGACCGAAGACAACGCGGTGCGCTCCAAAAGCACCGCCACGCTCAACGGCCGCATCGGCTACCGCGTGAGCCCCAAGGTCAAGCTGGAACTCGAAGGCTTCAACCTGACCAACCGCAAGGCCTCGGCCATCGACTACTACTACCCGTCGCAGCTGAAAAACGAGTCGTCGCCGGTGGACGACATCCACTTTCACCCGATTGAATCGCGCACCTTCAGGCTGTCGATGGTGGTGAATTTTTAGGGCAGGGCCACCGCCCCTGGCCCGCAGTGCGTCTGCCCCACCACTTTTTGCTATTGAAAAATGAGCTGCTGGCACAGACTGCACCTGCGCTACAGGCACTTTTCACCTTTAAACCGGGTTTGCCGCAGCGCCAGCACCATCCTGGGGCAGAGCCCTGCCCCGCGCCGCGCCGCCTGGGGCCTGGAACTTCGAACTTTGCCCTGCGCCTGGGCCAGACCTGCACAGGACCTGGGCCGGCCACTGGCAGGTCACGCAGCGCAAGACGCGCCTTTGGACGACAGTGACCGGCCGTTTATTTTGTTTACCAATGGTTCACATCGGCGCATAGTCGGCCCTGCGCCAGCGCGGCAAGACAGCAAGGCCCGGGTTTCAAAAAGCAAAAAAACTTTCAAAAACCTGAATCCGGACTGCAACCGGGTGCGTACTTCGGGGTGTGGCAGCCGCTGCACTCCCCCTCGTTCACCAAGGTGATAAAAATGAAAACGAAGACAAAACTGGGCCATGTTGCCCGCGCATGCCTGCTGATGGTTGCCGCTGGCGGGGCGCTGGCGTCCAGCCACCGTGAAGCGCCGTTCATCACCACCAGCCCCAAGGTCGATGGCACCGACTTCTACATGTTCAACAGCTACGAGGCGGGCAAGACCGGCAACGTGACGCTGATTGCCAACTACCTGCCGCTGCAGGACGCCTATGGCGGCCCCAACTACTTCTCGCTCGACCCCAACGCCCTGTACGAGATCCACCTGGACAACAACGGCGATGGCAAGGAAGACATCACCTTCCAGTTCCAGTTCAAGAACACGCTGGCGGGCAACGGCGCCGGCATCACGCTGCCCGTGGGCGGCAAGAACGTCGCCATTCCGCTGCGCCAGGCCGGCCCGGTGACCAATTCGCCCGACGCCCCGCTCAGCTACACCGAAAGCTTCACGCTCAACGTGGTGCGCGGCGACCGCCGCACGGGCACGCGCGCGGCCGTCACCAGTGCCAGCGGCAGCACCAGCTTTGGCAAGCCGATCGACTTCATCGGCACCAAAACCTTCCCCGGCGGCAGCTACGAGCCCTATGCCAATTCCTACATCCAGGCCATCAACATTCCCGGCTGCGCAGCGCCCGGCAAGGTGTTTGTGGGCCAGCGCAAGGAAGCGTTCTCGGTCAACCTGGGCGCCATCTTTGACCTGGTCAACGCCCCCGCCGCCGTCATCACCAGCGAAGCCAACGCGGCGGCCGCCGGCAAGTTTGGCGACCTGGAATACAAGAACGTGACCTCGCTGGCGCTCGAAGTGCCGGCCAGCTGCCTGACCGCAGGCACCGAAAAGGTGATTGGCGGCTGGACCACGGCCAGCCTGCGCCAGGGCCGCCTGCTGAACGGCGCGCCCGCGTCCGGCCTGCAGGCCAGCGAAAAAGCCGGTGGCGCATGGACACAGGTCTCGCGCCTGGGCATGCCGCTGGTCAACGAGGTGGTCATTGGTTTGAAGGACAAGGACAAGTTCAACGCCAGCAAGCCCGCAGACGACGCCGGCAACTTTGCCGACTACGTGACCAACCCGACCTTGCCCGCGCTGATTGAAAAGCTGTTTGGCGCCAAGGCGCCGACCAACTTTCCGCGCACCGACCTGATGACCGCCTTCCTGACCGGTCTGCCCACCGTCAACCGCCCGGCCAACATCACCGGCCTGGGGACGGGCGGCCCGCTGGCCGAGATGCTGCGCCTGAACACCTCCATTCCGGCCAAGGCAGCCGGTGCGCAAAACGCCCTGGGCGTGGCCGCGGGCGATGCCGCGGGCTTTCCGAACGGCCGCCGCCTGGGCGACGATGTGGTGGACGTGTCGCTGCGCGTGGCCATGGGCGCCCTGTGCGGTCTGACGGGTGACACCGATGCGCTCAAGGTCGGCTGCAAGCCTGCCGATGCCGCTGCCGCCGGCGTACCGTTTGTCGATGCGGTGCGTGCCAGCGCCACCGACTTCCAGCAGGTCTTTCCGTACCTCAACACCCCGCTGCCCGGCGCCAAGTGATGGCCGCGGCTGAAAAGGAAACCACACCATGACGTTCAAACTCCACTCCAAAGCGCTGTGGACCGGCGCCGTGCTGGCCAGCGCCCTGCTGGTCGGTTGCGGCAGCAGCGATGGCGACGGCGGGCCGGTAGGCACCGGGCCGGGCACCCCCGACCCCCAGCCGCCCGTGCAGCAAACCATCACCGCCGTGGCCGACTACGTGCGCAACCTGATTGCCGGCAGCACCGCCGACAACACCCAGCCGCTGGACATCAACGGCCTGACGCTGGCCGCCGACGACAAGGCCGAGCCCGCACCGGTCAACTGAGGCCGTAGCCACCCCTCCCCGCCCCCGGCAGCCGCCGGAGGCGGGGCATTTTTTTGTCTGGCCTGCGTGCCGTTGCTGCCGCAGCGCTTGCCAGCGCCGGGCCAGAGCGGTTTCAGGCTGGCCGGACAGCGGAACAGCAGAACAGCGGGACACCTGGGCACCTGGGCACCTGGGCACCTGGACAGCTGAACACCGGAACAGCAGTGCTTGCGCTGCAAACCCTCATTGATGGCAAAAACCGCCTCCAGCCCAGGCGCAGCCTGCGCCAGCAGCTCTTTTTTCAATAGCAAAACTCAATTTCTTTCTGCAGCAGCACTGCAGTTCACCCACGGCAAAAAATGCCCTGGCGGCCCGGCCAGCGGGGCCGCCTCCACAGGAAAGTTCAAGACATGCATGTTTTCTTCAAGGCCATCGCGCCGACCGGGCTGCTGGCCGGGCTGCTGGCCGGCATGCCGCTGCAGGCCCTGGCAGCGCCGGCCGTGCAGCCGGGCAGCGACAGCGAAGTGGTCGAAGTGCTGCCCGGCGCCACCCGCCACCGGCCGGCATTGCCTTTTCCTTCTGCGCCTGCGTCTGCATCGGCTTCCGAAGCAGCAGCCCCCGCGCAGCCCGCGTCCCTGACCGCCGCAGAAGCAGCGCAGCAGGCACGCGAAGCCATTTCCGTGGCACGGCAGAACGGCGACACCCGCTACTGGGGCCGTGCGCAGGCGGTGCTGGCGCCCTGGTGGGACGCGCCCGCCGCGCCCGCCGACCTGGCGGTGCTGCAGGCCACGGTGCTGCAGGGCCGGCACGAATTTGCCGCATCGCGCACCCTGCTGCACAGCGTGCTGGAGCGCGCCCCCGGCCATGCGCAGGGCTGGCTGAACCTGGCATCGCTGGAGCGCCTGTCGGCCCGCTATGCCGAATCGCTTGCCGCCTGCGCGGCCGTGGAGCGCGCCGGTCAGGCGCTGTATGCCCAGGCCTGCCGCCTGGAAACCGCCTCGCTGCAAGGCCGGCACGCGCAGGCGGCGCAAGGCCTGCAGGCGCTGCTGGCCAACACGCGCGATGCGGGCCAGCGCAGCTGGCTGCTGTCGCTGCTGGCCGAAGCGCAGGAGCGCGCCGGCAACGACAGCGCCGCCGCCAAGGCCTACAGCGCCAGCCTGGCCGCCGAACACGACCTCTACACCGCCATTGCCTTCAGCGACCTGTGGCTGCGCACCGGCCAGACCGCCAAGGCCCTGAAAGTGCTGGCGCCCCTGCCTGAAACCGACGCCGTGGTACTGCGCCGCGCTGCGGCCTGGAAGCGGCTGGGCGATGCCCGCTGGAGCGCACAGCGCCAGCTGCTCACGGAGCGCGTGCAGGAACTCGAGCGCCGCGGCGACGACACCG
>JAGOCN010000089.1 GCA_017998735.1 Giesbergeria sp. | reverse complement strand
CCACCCCGTCGGCCACGCTGCTGGCGCCGTCCACCACCTTTGTGGAAAACATTTTGCGCAACCTGCGCCCCGGCATGAGCGACGCCGCCACGCTGCGCGCCATGCGCTGGTCGGTGTTGGCGTTCACTGGCATCGTGCTGGCGTATGCCATCACCATGCAGGGCACGTCCATTTATGAAATGGTTTCGGGCGCCTACCAGGTGCCGCTGGTGGGCGCATTTGTGCCGCTGGTGTTCGGCCTGTACTGGAAGCGCGCCACCACGCAGGGCGCGCTGTGCGCGGTGGTGCTGGGGCTGGGCGTGTGGCTGCTGTTTGTGGCCACGCCGGCGCTGTCGGAGGCCTTTCCGCAGCAGCTTGCCGGCGTGCTGGCCGCCCTGGCCGGCATGGTGGGCGGTTCGCTGGCGCCGCAGCGCACGCCCGACCACCAGGGGCGGGTGCACCACTACCAGGGCACGGCGGTCTGAAGGCCGCCGTCGCCGATGGCCGCAGGGCCGGCCAACCGGCAGATCAGTGCAGGGCAGGGCAGTACAAGGCACGGGCCACAAGCCGCACGCCTTGATTTTGAAGGGGGCTGCCTATAATTGAGGGCTTTGCATTTGCGCCCCGGTTTCCCACGCTCTTCGCCCCCAAATACCCTCCATGCCTATCTACGCCTACAAATGCGACTCCTGCGGCCACGCCAAGGATGTGCTGCAGAAAATGTCTGCTGACCCTTTGACCGTATGCCCCGCCTGCGGCGCTGCCACGTTCACCAAGCAGCTGACGGCAGCGGGCTTTCAGCTCAAGGGCTCAGGCTGGTATGTGACCGATTTTCGGGGCGGCGATGGCAAGAAGAGCGGTGCGGATTCTGGCGGGGATGCACCCGCGGGCGAATCCTCCAAGGATTCCGGCAAGGCAGACACGGCAGCTGCGCCAGCGCCGGCGGCAGCCGGTGCTGCGCCTGCGGCCTCGCCGGCCCCTGCGGCCGCACCCGCCGCCGGCACGGCGTCCGGCAGCGCTTCTTCCTCTTCTGCTTCCTGAACCCAGGTGCATTGATGGCAGCGCTGCGCAAATGGTTGTTCACGGGTTTGCTGGTGATCGTGCCCGGCATGATCACCCTGTGGGTGCTTCAATGGATCGTCGGTCTGCTGGACCAGACCCTGCTGATCCTGCCCGAGGCCTGGCACCCCGACCGGTTGCTGGGCATTCATATTCCCGGTTTCGGCATTGTGCTGACGCTGGGCATCTTGCTGCTGGTGGGCGCTGCGGCCAGCAACTTTGCCGGGCGCAAGCTGGTGCAGTGGGGCGACGCACTGATCAGCCGCATTCCGGTGGTGCGGTCCATTTATTCGAGCGTCAAGCAGGTGTCGGACACGGTGTTTTCCGAAAGCGGCAACGCCTTTCGCACCGCCGTGCTGGTGCAGTGGCCGCGCGAGGGCGTGTGGACCGTGGCCTTCGTCACCGGCGCGCCCAGCGGTGAAGTGGCCGGCTACCTGAACGACGGCTTTGTCAGCGTATATGTGCCCACCACGCCCAACCCCACGGGCGGTTACTTCGTGATGGTGCGCAAGAGCGACTGCGTCGAGCTGGACATGACGGTGGACGCCGCCCTGCGCTACATCGTCTCCATGGGCGTGGTGGCACCACCCGACCCGCTGCTTGCCGCCTCCCGTCCCTGATCCGGTACTGCCCTTTGCTGATGCACCTGCTGCCCGGACCTGTCTTTGTTTCCTTTCTTTTGACCCACGCGCCACCAGTGCGCCGGAAGTGATTGCCATGGCCATGCGTTCCCACTATTGCGGTCTTGTGACCGAAGCCCTGCTGGGCGAAACCGTCACCCTTGCAGGCTGGGTGAACCGCCGCCGCGACCACGGCGGGGTGATTTTCATCGACCTGCGCGACCGCGAAGGCTCGGTGCAGGTGGTCTGCGACCCCGACCGCGCCGAGATGTTTGCCACCGCCGAAGACGTGCGCAACGAGTTCTGCGTGCAGGTCAAGGGCCTGGTGCGCGCGCGCCCGGCCGGCACCACCAACGACAGCCTCAGCAGCGGCAAGATCGAGGTGCTGTGCCACGAGCTGACCGTGCTCAACGCCTCGGTCACGCCCCCGTTCCAGATCGACGAGGACAACCTGTCGGAAACCACGCGCCTGACACACCGCGTGCTCGACCTGCGCCGCCCGTACATGCAGAACAACCTGATGCTGCGCTACCGCGTCAGCATGCAAGTGCGCAAGTTCCTCGATACGCACGGTTTTGTGGACATTGAAACCCCGATGCTGACCAAGAGCACGCCCGAAGGCGCGCGCGACTACCTGGTGCCCAGCCGTGTGCACGATGGCCACTTTTTTGCGCTGCCCCAGTCGCCGCAGCTGTTCAAGCAGCTTTTGATGGTGGCCGGTTTTGACCGCTACTACCAGATCACCAAGTGCTTTCGCGACGAAGACCTGCGCGCCGACCGCCAGCCCGAATTCACGCAGATCGACATTGAAACCTCGTTCATGGACGAGCAGGAAATCCGCGACCTGACGCAGGAAATGATCAAGACGGTGTTCCAGAACACGCTGGGCGTGGACCTGGGCGAGTTTCCGGTCATGACGTACCAGGACGCGGCGCACCGTTTCGGTTCCGACAAGCCCGATCTGCGCGTCAAACTCGAATTCACCGAACTCACCGATGTGATGAAGGACGTGGACTTCAAGGTGTTCTCGGGTGCGGCAAACATGAAGAACGGCCGTGTGGTGGCCCTGCGCGTGCCCGGCGGCGCGCGCGAGTCCGGCGGTCTGTCGCGCGGCGAGATCGACGGCTACACCGAGTTTGTGAAAATTTACGGTGCCAAGGGACTGGCCTACATCAAGGTCAACGACCTGTCCAAGGGCCGCGACGGCCTGCAGAGCCCCATTGTCAAAAACATCCACGACGCAGCGATTGCCGAAATTCTGCAGCGCACCGGCGCGCAGGACGGCGATTTGCTGTTCTTTGGTGCCGACCGCGAAAAGGTGGTGAACGACGCCATTGGCGCGTTGCGCACCAAGATCGGTCACAGCGAATTCGGCAAGAAAAACGCCCTGTTCGAAGACCGCTGGGCGCCGCTGTGGGTGGTGGACTTTCCGATGTTCGAGCACGACGAGGAAAACAACCGCTGGGTGGCCGTGCACCATCCGTTCACCGCGCCCAAGGATGGGCACGAAGACTACATGGTCACCGCGCCCGAGAAATGCATCTCCAAGGGCTACGACATGGTGCTGAACGGCTGGGAAATGGGCGGCGGCTCGGTGCGCATCCACCGCGCCGATGTGCAGCAGAAGGTGTTTGATGCGCTCAAGATCACACCTGAAGAAGCGCAGCAGAAGTTCGGCTTCCTGCTCGACGCCCTGCAGTACGGCGCGCCGCCGCACGGTGGTCTGGCCTTTGGCCTGGACCGCATCGTCACCATGATGACCGGCGCCGATTCCATCCGCGACGTGATTGCCTTCCCCAAGACGCAGCGCGCCCAATGCCTGCTGACCCAGGCGCCATCGCCGGTGGACGAGAAGCAGCTGCGCGAGCTGCACATCCGGCTGCGCAATATGGATGCGGTGAAGGCGGGCTGATTGGCCCAGGCCTTTGGGCACAGCGACAGGGCGCCTTCGGGCGCCCTTTTTTGTCAATCAGGGAAATAATACAGATGGTGAAGCCGATTTCAAAATCGCAGGCGCTGGGCAGCAAGGTCATGTTTGCAGCGCTGTGCCTGTTGCGTGACAAGGGCTGTGCCATCAAGGCGGGCGAGATTCTGGAGGTGCTGGAGCACCAGCTGCTGCTGGACGACTGGGCGCGAGAAACCATTGAAAGCAATGGCTTGCCGCGCTGGCGCATGTATGCCCACTTTTTTTCTGTTGATGCGGTGAAAGCAGGTTTTCTTGCGAAAGAGCGTGGACTGTGGAGGCTGACAAGCAGCGGTGAACAGGCCCTGGAGCTTGGCGAGCTTGGCTATTTTCTGAAGGCGCAACAGGGCTACAAGGCCTGGAAGACGACGCAGCTGGCAGCTGCAGGAGGCACTGCGAAGGCTTTGGCTGACGTGGCGTCCGCAATGGACGTGGATCTGGATTTGGAAGTGGAGACGGCACCTCCCGAGGTTCGACTGGGAGCGCTCAAGCGAGAGGTGGACAGTGCGCTGGCTGCGGAAATTCTGGAGCGCGTCAAGTCCTGCTCACCCGCCTATTTTGAAAGGCTTGTCGTCCAGCTGCTGATCAAAATGGGCTACGGCGGCAGCCGCGAGGAAGCCGGCCAGGCGGTGGGCCGCAGCGGTGACGGCGGCATTGACGGCATCATCAACGAGGACCGGCTAGGGCTGGACGCCATCTACCTGCAGGCCAAGCGCTGGGAAGGGGTGGTGGGGCGGCCAGAGATCATGCGGTTTGTCGGCGCGCTGGCAGGGCAGCGTGCCAACAAGGGCGTGTTCATCACCACCTCGCATTTCACCACGGAGGCACAGGACTATGCGCGCAGCAGCCAGTACAAGGTGGTGCTGATCGGCGGTGAACGCCTGGCCGACCTGATGATCGAGCACGACCTGGGCGTGTCGGTGGCGGTCACCTACCACTTGAAGCGCATCGACTCCGACTTCTTCAGCGAGGACTGAACCTGACTGGGCCTGACTGAGCGGCATGGTGGCAGGGCAGCACTCGCGCCCTGTCGGTGTCTGGCACTGCAGCTGCAAATGGGTGTTGTCGTACAGCCGGGTTTTGTCGCCCGGTGTATTCTGGGTTTCCCACGCTGCCGCAGAAAAGATGACCAAGCCCTACAAAATTCCCGAGTCCGTACTGGTGGTGGTGCACACCGCCGACCTGCAGGTGCTGCTGGTGCACCGCGCCGATGTGCCGGACTTTTGGCAGTCGGTCACCGGCAGCAAGGACAAGGCGGGTGAAACCTTCCGTGCCACGGCGGTGCGGGAAGTGCTGGAAGAAACCGGCATCGACGCCGGCGCCGAGGGCTGCACTCTGGTGGACTGGAATCTGCAGAATGTTTACTCCATCTACCCCCAGTGGCGCCACCGCTATGCCCCCGAAGTGGTGCACAACACCGAGCACCTGTTCGGCCTGCAGGTGCCAGCGCACACGGCGGTGGTTTTGAGCCCGCATGAACACACCGACTTTGTCTGGTTACCGTACCTTGAAGCGGCCGAGCGCTGCTTTTCTCCCTCGAACGCCGAGGCCATCCTGTTGTTGCCCCAATTTGTGAACGCCCATGAACACGCATGACGATGAGCATTCCGGCATCCTGCGGGTTGCCACCTACAACATCCACAAGGGAGTGCAGGGCCTGGGCCCGGCGCGGCGCCTGGAAATCCACAACCTCGGCCATGCGGTCGAGCAGCTCGATGCAGACATCGTCTGCCTGCAGGAAGTGCGCAAGGTCAACCGCAGCGAGCAGCAGTATTTCGACCGCTGGCCCGAGGTGTCGCAGGCCGAGTTTCTAGCGCCCGAAGGCTACGAGTCGGTGTACCGCACCAATGCCTTCACCAAGCATGGTGAGCATGGCAATGCGCTCTTGACGCGCTGGCCAGTGATTGGCCACCAGCACGAGGACATTTCCGACCACCGTTTTGAGCAGCGCGGCCTGCTGCATGTCGAGGTGGACATCCAGAACAAGCGGGTGCATGTGATCGTGGTGCACCTGGGGCTGATTCCGGGCAGCCGCATCCGCCAGATCCAGAAACTGCGCCAGTTCATCGAGCGCGAGGTGCCCACCGGCGCGCCGCTGGTGGTGGCGGGCGACTTCAACGACTGGGGCCTGCAGATCAAGCACACGCTGGCGCGCTATGGCCTGCACGAGCTGGACTCGCTGCAGGCGCTGACCTACCCGGCGCGCCTGCCCATCGTGCAGCTGGACCACATCTATGTGCGCGGCCTGACGCCCATCGGCCTGAGCGTGCCGCGCGGGCGCATCTGGTGGCGCATGTCCGACCACCTGCCGCTGATTGCCGAGTTCCGTGTCTGACGCCGCGTCTGCCCTGGCCTGGCAGCCCCGCATGAAAACCGGCCTGTCCTTGCCCTCCGCCCCCGCGCCCCAGGCGCCTGGCTGCCTTGCGCCTGCCGCGCCTGTTGCACCTGGCACCGGGTTTCCTGCGCTGCAGGGCGGCCTGCCGCTGGACGACGGCCACCACATCACATTGCTGCAAGGCACGGTGGAAATGTTTCCCGCGCTGGTGCATGCGATGGACGCGGCGCAGCACCGCATCCAGTTTGAAACCTACATCTTTGACCTGACGGGCGGCGGCACGCAGGTGGCCGAAGCACTGGTGCGGGCAGCGCAGCGCGGTGTGCGCACCAGCGTGCTGGTGGACGGCTACGGCACCGGGGCGCTGCCGCAGGAATGGCGCACGCGCTTCAATGCCGCCGGGCTCAAGCTGCGCGTGTACTCGCCCATGGGGCCGCTCGGCCTGCTGCTGCCCCAGCGCTGGCGGCGCATGCACAGGAAGCTGTGCGTGGTCGATGCGCGCGTGCTGTTTTGTGGCGGCATCAATGTGCTGGACGATTTTCACGACCCCAACCATGGCGCGCTGGAAGCACCGCGCTTTGACTTTGCCGTGCAGGCCACCGGCCCGCTGGCGCAGCAGGCCAGCGACGCCATGGAAAAACTCTGGCACCGGCTGCAGGCGCTGCAGGCAGCCCAGCACCAGCGCTTGAGCACGGCGGTGCGCGAACTGCGCAAGGCACGCATTGCCCGCCGGCACGAGCGGCTGGCCGCCAGCCTGGTCAAGGCCGAAACCCGCCCGCGTGCCATGCTGCTGCTGCGCGACAACGTGCGCAACCGCAGCCGCATTGAAAAGGCCTACCTGCGCGCCATCGGCCTGGCGCGCGAGGAAATCATCATTGCCAACGCCTACTTCGTGCCCGGCCGCAAGCTGCGCCGGGCGCTTTTGATGGCGGCCGAGCGCGGCGTGCAGGTGCGCCTGCTGCTGCAGGGGCGCTACGAGTACTTCATGCAGTACCACGCGGCGCGCCCGGTGTACGGC
>JAGOCN010000088.1 GCA_017998735.1 Giesbergeria sp. | reverse complement strand
GAATTCATTGCATGGGAGCCAAAAAGGGGCAGGACATGTACGTCAAAAAGAGAGTGCGTGGAGTGCGTTGCGCAACATCGGTGAGTGCACTCAGCGGCGCGAACCGCCAAACACGGCCCGTGGCTTGGGAGGTTCCGCACTTTCCGCACCTTGCTGCGCACTGCCTGCTGCACCTTCGTTTGCACGGCTGGCGCGGGATGCATCTGGCGCATGGAGAGGTACAGGCACTGTTGCGAGCGGTTGCCCGGTGTAGGCGTTCAGTGGCGCAAGCGGCAACTGCAGTACACGGGTTTCACTAGCGTTGCCAAACGTGACTTGGCGACCCCTCACCGATTTGAGGGTCCAGCCATCCAATGCCTGATTGAGTTGCAGGCGGTGATTTTTTCCAGCGATCTGGATGATGATGCCAGTGCCGCCCGGACCTTCAAACACGCCAGACAAACGGGCGGTGCTAAAGTTGTCCACAGGTGCGGCAGCGACTGGTGGCGGGGGCGGCGGCGGGGGCGGCGGACGGCGTGTGGGTGAGAACAGCGGACGCTCCAGCAGAACGATGAAGCGGCCAGTGTCGGTCTGCTGCAATGTTGGCAAGGCCGGCAGCAGGCTGGAGAGATCGGTTTTTTGTGCCATCGGAGGCTGCCAATGCACGTTGCGCAGCGCTCCTTGAGGGGTAAACCACATCCAGGTCAGCCACGCAGCCAATGCTCCATTGAGCATCAGCAACACAGGCAACGCATGGCGCCTCATGGCGACGGCTCCCGCAGCACGCTGAAGCTGAAACTGGCTCCCAGACGGGGAGCGGTCTTGCCATCGGCATTGAACAGGTTGTCCTGAAGCTGGATGTCAAGGTCGTCCATCACGATGATGGGCGACTGGCTGTTAAGAACTGCCAAGGCGCTTTGCATCGCCAGCATGTCGCCTTCTACACGCACCAGCAGGGGAATGCGGTCAAAACCTTTTTCCGGTTTGGCAGGCAGCACCTGGCTGCTGAGGATTTGCAGACCTGCGCTGCTGAAAATATCACGCACCCGCTGCTGGGCGGCATTGCCGGTCTGTGCTGCGTCCTGGTCTGACGGATAAACATACTGCGAGCGCAATGCATTGGCCTGCAGCAATGCAGCATCAACCTCGGCCTTTTGCGCTTGCAGCCCCAGCAAACGGGAATGGCGCGGCTCCAGCTCGGCCAGGCGCTGCTCTGCCCACTGGTGCTTCTGACCAACATAGGCGCCAAGCAATGCCAGCGGTGCCAGCAAGACCAAGACAGTGCCGGCAAGCAGCAGGTTGTGCCGTGTCGCCATGTGGTTCATGGGACTGTCCTGGCAACAGGCGTGGAAGAAGTCACCGGCACGGATGCGGGGGCAGTTGCAGTGGCAGATGGCACATTGCTGGCAGCAGAACGGGCAGGAGAACCCCCAAAAACGGCACCACCTCCAGAAGTGGCCTGACCGTTTGTGCGTGCCACTGGTTTGGCAGAAGGAAAAGTGGACAAGTGGGCCTCATCCGGCAGCGGTATTGGTGACAGAATTGTTTGTGGAGTTGACGCTGGCTCTGGCTTCGTAAGTGTGACCAAGCCGATGGCAGCTGACTTGGGCACGCCAAATATTTCAGGGTCCAGCACCAACTCGATGGAAAAATTTTCCTTGCCCGAAGACCCCATGCGGGTGGCAGCAGAAGGCGAACGTACTTCTCGCAGGCCTGCCTGCTCGCCCAGCAACTGAAGGAGGCCTGCAGTGTTGGAGGTCAGGCCGCCCAGCGTGACCTTGGCACCTTGCAGCCTGAAGCTTTGCAGCGCGGTGTCGTCGGGCAGCACGTTCGTGAGTTTTTCCAGCACGCGCAGCGGCTCCATGCGGTCGACCAGCAACTCGGCCAGTCCGTTCATGTGTTCTGCCGATTGCAGCAACAATTCACGCTGGCGCACCACGGGTGCCGTGTGTGCCGTCAGTGCGTCGTGGGATGCCATGGCTTCCATCGCCCGCATGCGAAGCTGGAGGGTTGGTGTGGCCGCCAAGGCAATGCCCAGAGACAACGCCAGTGCCAGCAGACCATAGCCCAGACGGCGGTGGCGTGCTGCAAAGGCATGGCGCAATGCTTCACCAAAACCGCGCAGCACCAAAGGATGGCCCTGGGGGCTGAAAGCCCAGACTTCAGGTGCTGGAAGGCCATTGAGCCGGTTGGCCTGTTCGGTCAGGTACTGTGCAATCTGGCGCTGCGATGCCAACACCAGGTCCACTTGGCAGGTGCCTTGCCGCGGCGCATGCGCCCGGTAACCCCATGCCAGATCGTACGCCATGAAAGGGCTGGAAGTGCGCACCTCCAGCGCCACAGCCTGGGCAAGGTCGGCTGCAGACATGGCCGCCGGCATGCTGAGGCTGCGCTGCAGAACGCGTGCTTCCGGCAGTTCGATTGCCACAAAAGCAGCAACGCCCGCATCCTTTGCCACGCCAGAGTTCACGTCACCACGCCACAGCGACCAGTCGCCATCCACTTGCAGCACCAGCACCGCAGGCTCGGGCGTAAGCCACAACACCAAGGACGAACGGTGCAGCTGCTGCCAGGACTGGCGCAGCTCTAACCAGAGCGCTTTCAGGTCAACGCCCAGAAAGCGGGCGTCCGAAGAAATGGAAGGCATGGAACTCAGGGGTTTTGGCGGGGTACAGGGTCTATGCTGTGGCTGGTGTGAAAGGTATGCCAGGGCACGCCATCACGCCCTTTGGCGTCCAGATCGACACTGCGTGACACATTGAGCCAGGCACCATCGGCAAGTGGCACACGCGCCTGAAGGCGGAACCGTCTAACGGAGCTGCTTTGCACAAACGCTGCGTTCAGCGCAGTGGTGTCCAAAGCAGCAGCGCCTGCTGCACGGCCCTCTGCGATGCGGTTCGCCACTTCGGCATTGCCTGCAGCCAGCACCGTAAGCACGCTTGTCGGGGCAGCCAGCGGATTTACCTTGCCAGTGCCCAGCAGATCGGTCGTCACCAAGCCAGAAAGTCTAGCATAGAGGGGGTAATTCACGCCCTGGATTTGCAACAGGTCTTCAGGTGCCTCAAACCGCTTTGGTACCCCGCGGGCGTCCTTTTGCTGGCGCGCCTGAACGGTGGCTTGCGCCAAAATCAATGCGCTTTGTGCTGGCAGCCCGCCAGCGACCGAATACAGGCTGGCCAGAAGCGGCTCGGGAGCGCTGTTGAGGTCAATCAGACCATTGAGCGGCACCACCTGCACTTGCATGGACACCCCTTGGTAAACCGTTTGCGCCTGTGCAAGACTGGTGACGGCATTGCCAGGGCGTGACACCATTTCTTGCAAAACAAGCTGAATCGCCGCATCGCCCATCGCTACGCCCTCAACGCTTTGACGCGCAAGCGCCAGGGTGCGCACTTCTTCACGAACGGAACGGGTCATGCCAGTAACCAAAATGCTCAAGGCAGCGACCATCCAGAGCACGGCAATCAGCACCATGCCCTGCTGAGACTGCAACATAGGGTTGAACAGAGGCCTCGGCCCATTGGTTGACTGGTTCATTGGACGGTGCCACCAAACACGGCACCCTTTGCCATGTCAGGGCTGCTGCCAGGCAACAGCCGCAATGCCACCACGATGGCAGGCCAGGCGCCTGCACTGGTCTGCAGCGACAGCATGGCACGCTGGGGCAGTCGGTCTGCAATGGTCCATTGCGGCGTCCAAACGGGAGGTTCAGGCTGCGCATCTTCAAACTGCATGGCAAATGCCGTGACACCCTGCACCAGAACATGGCGGTCCGCCTGGCTCCAGTCGGGCAACACGGCATCGTCCAGCCAAGGCGTGTACTGCAGCACCAGCGCCTGTTGCGCCGTGGACGTGTCCTGCACCTGCAGGCGAAAGTGGTAGCGTCCGCCCGCTCCATGGCGCGCTGGCATGACACCCACCCAGGTGAGCTGGCCGGCCTGGGCACTGAAAATGAACTGGCTGGCCCCTGGCTCCACGGGCAGCGGCACCTTTCTGGCTGCCACGCGCCCCAGAATGCTGCGCAAAAAACCATCGGCGACCCGCATCTCGTCGGTGCGCTGCAGCCGCTGGTCCACGCGCTCTTCGGTCTGCGCCGTGGTGCGCAGCGCCGAGCCCATGGCCAGCATCACCAGCGACAGCAAGGACATCACCACCAGCACCTCAATGAGCGTGAAACCCGCCCACAGGGCCAGGCGCCGCAGTACCGGTCTGGACCGAGGTGAAGGGGGGCACCAAGTTTTCATGGTCTGCGCCCCGGTTCGGGAGGTTTGCGCTGCGGACGCAAGGTGTTCAGGTCCAACTGGCGGGGGCGCACCCCGTCCGTCCAGCGGATGGCAATGTGGATGTCGTGCAAAGGTGGCACGGCAGGACTGTCAAAAGCGGTGCCATACGGTGTGCTGCTGATCTGCCATTGGTAGCCGGCAGATTCTCCGGCGTCTGTCCAGCCTTGCTGCGGCACCGCATCGCGCAGGGCCATCAAGGATTCGGCCAGCACCACTGCACGCTGGTAGCGGTCAATGTCCCCCACATTGCTGGCAACAGCACCGCTGGCCCGGTACAGCATGCCCAAGGAAATCGCCATGATGGCAAACGCCACCAGCAGTTCCAGCAGCGTGAAACCCCGCTGTGTGCGCACGCTTGCACTGCGCGGATTCATGGCAGCAGGGCCTCCTGGGTGGCACGGCCCGACAGCCAGTCCACCCGCAAACGCGTGCCTGCACCCGATGCACGCAGCACCTCGATGCTGCCTCCTGTGGCGCCGCCTTCGGGCAGGAACCGGATCACCGCTTCGCCCTGTCCGCTCAATTCCTCTCCGGCCACAGTGGCACGCACCTGCAATGCTTCGGGAACAGGCCGCGTGGGCGCACCGTCCACGCCATAGGTGCGCTGGCCCAGGTGCACATAAAAGCGCACCTCACGCCCTTCGGCCTGTGCACGGTAGCGCGCACTGCGCATCTGCGTGAGCATGGTGCGAACCGTATCGCGGTACTGCGTGGAATCGCGCAGCCGGTCAAAAGCCACTGGCGCCAAGCCCAGAATCAGGGCCAGGATGGCGAACACCACCAGCAGTTCAATCAGCGTAAAGCCGCGCTCACGCTGCATGGACGGGACGCCGCAGGGTGCAGCGATCAGCGGCTGTTGCGGACGTCGGCGTTTTCACCTTCGCCGCCAGGCGCCCCGTCCGCGCCCAGCGACAGGATTTCAATGCCGCCACTGGGGCCAGGGCTGGCGTAGCGGTAAGGGCGACCCCAGGGATCGGAAGGCACGCCGCCCTTGAGGTAGGGACCGGTCCAGCCGTTGACGGTGCCAGGGCGCTTGACCAGAGATTCCAGGCCTTCTTCGGTGGTCGGGTAGCGTCCTACGTCCAGCTTGAACAACTCCAGCGATTTGTCGAGGTCGGCAATCTGCACTCCAGCGGTCTTGGACTTGGCACCGCCCAGCTGGTTGAGCACGCGCGGGCCGACCAGACCGGCCAGCAACGTCAGGATGGCCAGCACGACCAGCAATTCGATCAGGGTAAAACCGCGCAAAGACGTGCGCCGGGCAGGTGCGTTGCAGGTGCGGCGGACAGGAAAACTCACCATGGACAAGGGTTCCTTGAGCAAACAAAAATTATACGGCGAGGTCATTGATGGACAGGATTCCCAGCAGGATGGACACAATGATGGCGGCGATCAGCACACCCAGCACCAGAATCAGCACGGGCTCGACCAGTGTCAGGAGCCGTTTGATGCCGGTTTCCACCTCGCGGTTCAATATATTGGCCAGCTCCAGCATCATCGGGCCGACGCGGCCGGTTTCCTCGCCGACGCGGATCAGGTTGATGGCCAGCGGCTCGAAGATGCCGGTGGCCGTCAGAGCCTGCACCACCCGGCCGCCCTCTTTCACAATCGGCGCCACGCGGGCCAGCGCCTGCTGCAGCACCGTATTGCCCACGGTTTCAGTGGCAATGTGCAGCGCGGTCAGCATGGGCACGCCATTGCCCAGCAGCGTGCCAAGCGAGCGTGAAAACAGCGTGATCTGGTACTTGAGCGCCAGCGGACCCACCAGCGGCAGGCCCAGCAGCCGCGCCTGCCACCAGCGCCGCCCGGTGGGCGATCTGGCCCAGCGCGCCACCAGCATGCCAGCGCCGGCCAGCACCAGACCAATCAGCAGCCCGTACTGGGTGAAAGCCTGGCCCATGTTCATCACGATGCGCGTGGGCAGCGGCAGGGCGTCGCCCATGTCGGTAAACAGTTTTTCAAACTGCGGCACCACGAAGCCGAGCATGGCGATGAGCGAGAGCACGGCAACCACCAGCAGGATGGCGGGGTAGATGGTGGCCGATACCACGCTTTCGCGCAGTGCCCGCTGGCGTTCCATGTGATCGACCAGCCGGTCCAGCACCGCCGACATCTGGCCGCTGGCCTCGCCCGAGCGCACCATGTTGATATAAAAATCGCCAAACAGCGCTCGGTGCTGTGCGAGTGCGCGGCTGAGCGGCGTGCCGCCCTTGACCGCGTCCAGCACCCCCTGCATGAGCCTGGCCACGCTGGGCTTGTGGCCCATGTCGATGAGCACGCGCAGCGCATTGTCCAGCGCCAGCCCGGCGCGCAACATGATCGCCAGCTCGGAGGTGAGCGCCAGCACATCGGGCGCGGTGACCGGTCCCTTGGCCTTGCGCACTTTGGGCTGGCACACGCCGGGCACCCCGGCAGCGCCAGAGGCTGCACTGCCTGCCAGGGCGGCGCCCTCTGCAGCGCCCGGGCTTTCAGCGTCGTCCAGGCCCAGGGGCGTGAAGCCCTGCTCGCGCAGCTGGCGCAGCGCAGCAGCGGTGCTGGCGGCGGTGAGCCGGCCATGCTCGACCTTGCCGGAGGCACCGGCAGCGCGCCAGACAAACTCAGGCATCGGCCTGGTCTTGCGTGACGCGGGCCAGCTCGTCCAGCGTGGTCTGGCCGGACGCCACCTTGCGCAGCCCGTCTTCGTACAGGCTCGGCATGCCACCCTCCGCCGCCAGAGTGTTGAGAACGTTGGCGTCTTTGCCGT
>JAGOCN010000087.1 GCA_017998735.1 Giesbergeria sp. | reverse complement strand
GGTGATGGACCTGTATGGCGACGCGCTGCGCCAGCCTTCCAGCAGCGGTTGGGGTGCAGCGCGCACCGCGCAGGCCGGCAGCAGCGCAGCGGCCACCGGCGCAGCGCGCAGCGGCAACGCCCAGCCCGGCCGCGTGCGCGTGCCGCACGGCCTGCTGCCCGAAGCGCTGGCCGAACCGCTAGCCCAGCTGGCGCACCACGCGGGCGGTTTTCTGGAATGCCTGCGCGCCATTGCCAAAGCCTTGCGCGCAGAAATGCGCGACAAGCCCGACGAGGCGCGGCGCCTGTCCACGCTGTATGCGCAGATCGGCATGCTGGCGCCGCGCCTGCAGGAGCTGCACGCCACCGCGCAGCTCTTGCTGCAGGACACGCCCGAGGGCGGCGTGCCGGCGGCCAAGTGGTTCACGCTGCAGGTCGAGGGCGACTTCATCGTGGTGCGCGCCCATGCCAGTCCGATCCTGCCCGGCGCCACACTGCGCCAGCAGCTGTGGAGCGCGGTGCGCGGCGCGGTGCTGACCTCGGCCACGCTGACCAGCTGTGGCGACTTTGAATTCTTCCTGCGCGAATCGGGCCTGCACGGCGACCCGGCCACCACCACGCTGGAAGTGCCCAGCCCCTTTGACTATGCCGCGCAGGGCACGCTGGTGGCCGCGCAAACGCGTGCCGAACCGCGCGACGCCGCGCAGTTCACCGCCGAAATGGTGGACGCGCTGCTGAACGACCTGGCGCAGGTGCAGCATGGCGCGCTGGTGCTGTTCACCTCGCGCGTGCAGCTGCGCACCGCGGTCGATGCCTTGCCGACCGCCATGCGCGCCCAGGTGCTGGTGCAGACCGCGCTGCCGCGTGCGCAGCTGCTGGCGCGCCACCGCGAGCGCGTGGCAGACGGCCAGCCGTCCATCATCTTTGGCATGCAGTCGTTTGGCGAGGGGCTGGATTTGCCCGGCCGGCTGTGCGAATCGGTGTTCATCACCAAGCTGCCCTTTGCGCCGCCCGACGACCCGGTGGGCGAGGCGCGCGCCGAGTGGCTGCGCACGCAGGGGCGCGATCCGTTCAGCGAACTGGTGGTGCCGGCCACCGCCATGCGCCTGGCGCAGTGGGTGGGCCGCGCCATCCGCACCGAAGAGGACCAGGCGCACATCTACTGCTACGACAAGCGCCTGACCACCACGCGCTACGGTCAGCGCCTGCTGGCCGGCCTGCCGCCGTTCACGCTGGTGCGGCGCGGCGCGGATGCGGCCCTGCCGGCCTGAGCACCGCGCCACTGCGCCACAGCGCCACTGCGCGGCGCTCAGTGCTCAGTGCTGGTGACCGTGCTCGCCGTGCACATGGCGGTGGGTGATTTCTTCCGCCGTGGCAGCGCGCACCGCCTGCACCTTGCAGTCAAAGCGCAGCGCCTGGCCGGCCAGCGGGTGGTTGCCGTCCAGGTGTACTTCAGGGCCCTTGATCTTGACGACGTTGAACACCTGCGGCTGGCCGTCGGCGCCGGCGCCCTGCAGGCGGCCCCCGACCTTCACGCCGGGCGGAAACTCGCTTTTGGGAATGGTGCGCACCAGCGCTTCGTCGTGCGCGCCAAAGGCGTCTTCGGCGCTCAGCTCCAGCGTGGTGGCAAAGCCCGGCTCCTGGCCGTCCAGCGCGGCTTCGACCTTGGGAAAAATGCCGTCGTAGCCGCCATGCAGGTAGGCCAGGGAGCCGGAATCGAGCGGCTTGCCCTGCGGGCTGGTGACCTTGTAGGTCAGGGTGACGGCGGTGTCTTTGGTGATGTGCATGGGCAGATGTCCGAAACGGGGTGAAAAAAGCGGTAAGGGTAAAAACCAGCGCAAGGCGCTGTGCCCTGCCCCGGTCCGGCGCCCATTGTCTGCCACCTGCCTGGGCGCGCAGTGTCTGCCGCGCTGCGGCAAATGCCACAAGGAACGCATGCGCTGGCTGGCAGGCCAGCGCGCTTGGCCGGGGTTTGCTGGGCAGGGAACCTTGTTTGCACGGGCTGCGCTGTGCCCGATCCCGGTCAGCACAAAAAGGCCTTTCGCCGGGTTTTCAGGAGGCTGGCGCCTTCGGCCCTTTGCCATCTGCCTCTGGCGCCAGACCCGGCATTTCCTCGCCCTGCTGGCCGGGGTGGCGGGCAAATCGCCGAGGCTGGTTGCCGTGCACCGGATCGGCTTCAGCCCAGGGCCAGCCGCCAAACTCGGTGCGGCGGTAGTCCTGCAGCGCCTGGGCAATTTCCTGCTCGGTATTCATGACAAACGGGCCGTACTGCGCCACCGGTTCGTTCAAGGGCCGGCCCTGCAGCAGCAGGCATTCCACGGGCGTGCTGCCGGTGTTGGCCAGCGGCAGATCGCGTCCGGCCGCCAGCTCCAGCGCGGCATGGCCGGTCAGCATGTCGCTGCCAATGCGCAGGCCTTCGCCGGCAAAGAAGTACAGCATGCGGCGCGTGCCCTCGCCCGCTGCCGCCGGCAGCGTCCATTCGGCGCCGGGCGCCAGGTGCAGTGTCCAGATCGCCACATCGGCGCCGGGCTGCGCGGCCCACGACTGCGGCGGTGGCGGCAGGGGGGCGCCGGCACCGGCCAGCGCACCGGCCACCACGGTGACGGTGGTGGTGCGGCCTGCTGCATCCTGGTGCCGCAGGCGCGGGATGCGTTCGTTCCACAGCATGGTGAAGTGCGGCTCGGCCATCTTCTGGCGCGCTGGCAGGTTCAGCCAGACCTGGAACAGCTCCAACGGGTTGGGCGCGTCCTGGTTCAAAAGGGGAAACATCTCCGAATGCTGGATGCCGCGCCCGGCGGTCAGCCACTGCACATCGCCGCCGCCAAAGCGCGCTGCCGCGCCCAGGGAGTCGGCATGATCGATCAGCCCTTTGCGCACCAGCGTGACGGTTTCAAAACCCCGGTGCGGGTGGCCGGGGAAGCCGGGCACGGCGCGCCCGTGGTACATGCTCCAGCCGTTCTGGCGGCTGAAGTCGCTGCCGATCTGGCGCCCGTGCAAGGGCACGGCCGGCGCCAGGGCGGCGTTGCCGGCCGGGTAGGCATCGTCGTGGTGCGCGCAGAACAGGAACGGGTCCAGCGTCGGCCACAGCGGGCCGAGCGGCTGGGTGGAGACGATGGCGGATGAAGAAAGAGAAAGAGTGTCAGGCGTGTGGGTCATGGAAAGGCTCCCGAAGGCGGCGCCGGCGCCCCTGGTGCGACATGCCGGGGCAGCTGCACGGCGCGCAGCCAGACCAGGCAGGTGGGTGCGCAATGCCGCCGGCACAAGGGCAGGCCTCGGGGCAGGTACCGGCCGCGTGCCATGCGCGGCAGGGTTGCCTGGCTGCCTGGCTGGCTGCACGCAAGGCCGCTGGCAGACTTGCCTGATCAGCGATGTGCCTCAGACAGACCCTGGCTGCCTGCCTGCCTGCCTGCCTGGCTGCAAACGCAGCGCGCAACCTTCCGGCAATCGGGGTCAGAGCCCGAGTTTCTCTTCGCGAAATCGTGGTCTGACCCCCATTGCCTGCGCCGGTGTTGTGCGTTGTCTGAGGCATGCCGCTGATCAGGCAAAAAGTGCCTCCAGCACAGGCGCAGCCTGCGCCAGCAGCTCACTTTTCAATAGCAAAACCCCAGGTTTGCCGCCGCAGGGTTCATTCAGCGTCTTCCGCCACGCTGCGTGCCAGCCGCTCGCTTTTCCAGTACACATCGTCGCCGCCGTCCATGCGGTTGAGCACGCGTGCCAGCACGAACATCAGGTCCGACAGGCGGTTGAGGTACTGGCGCGGCGCCTCGCGCACCGCATCGCCTTCGGCTGCGCCCAGCGCCACCACGGAGCGCTCGGCGCGGCGCGCCACGGTGCGGCAGATGTGCGCCTGGGCGGCGGCGCGGGTGCCGGCGGGCAGGATGAATTCCTGCAGACGCGGCAGCTGCGCGTTGTGCTCGGCCAGCGCCTCGTCCAGCTGCAGCAGGGCGTCGTCCTTGAGCAGCACAAAACCCGGAATCGACAATTCGCCGCCCAGGTTGAACAGCTGGTGCTGCACGTCGCCCAGCAGGGTGCGCACGCCGTCCGGCAGCGGCTCGCACAGCAGCAGGCCCAGCTGCGAATTGAGTTCGTCCACATCGCCCATGGCGTGCGGGCGCGGGCTGTTCTTGGACACGCGGGTGTTGTCGCCAAGGCCGGTGCTGCCATCGTCGCCGGTGCGGGTGGCTATCTGGGTGAGTCTGTTGCCCATGGGGGTTCGTTCCTTCGCTTTTCAAAGCACAGTGGATTGCAGCAGGCTGCAGCAGCCCGCCAGGGTGGACGATTGTGCTTGACGGCCGGTGTTTGCCGGTGTCCACAGGAGAAGGCAGAAGGAATGCAGGGCTTGCGCAGGGGGTTACACCGCGCTGGCAAATGTTGGCTGGCGCTGGCAAATGTTGGCCAGGGCAACAGCTGGCAAAAGTGCTGGCCGGTGCGGCCGTGCTGCGCTGCAATGGCGCCGTGTTCAACTTTTGCGGAGCTTTTGCCCATGGCCCACAAACCACGCGCCTGCCTTGCATCCCTTGCCTGTTTCGACAAACGCAGCGTGCTGCTGTTTGCCGCCCTGTCGCTGGGCAGCATCGCGGCCCTGCATGCACAACCACAGCCCGGCCCCGCCGGCACTGCGCCCGGCACCGGCCAGAGCGCCCCCAGGGCGGTGATCGGCCCCGGACCAGCTTCGCCTGCTGCCGACCAGACAGGCAGCGCTGGCATGCTGGCTGCAGGCACCGCCAGCCAGGCCGCTTTTGAGCGCGCCGACAGCAACCGCGATGGCCAGCTGAGCGCCACGGAAGCGGCCACCCTGCCGGCCATTGGCAACCGTTTTGAGGAGCTGGACACCGACAGGAGCGGCATGCTGTCGAGCGCGGAATTCGAGGAAGGCGCCAAGCCCTGAAGCGCCCTGCCCATGCCTGCGTGCACCCCATGCCTGCGCGCACCTGTGGCTGTGCTGTGCAGACACAGGGGGTGCAAAGGCAAGGCAGGGGCTTTGAACCGCTGGAGCATTTTTTGCTGGCCGGTTGAGCGGCTTATGGCGCAATGGATGCGCCAAATGCCAGCGCCGCTGGCCCTCACCCCAGCCCTCTCCCAGAGGGAGAGGGAGCAACACCGGCGGCATGTTCGGTCAGTGTGAAAACAGGCTCCAGCGCAGGCACAGCCTGCGCCAGCAGCTCTTTTTTCAATAGCAGAACCATACCGCGCAAGACAACCTTGCGCGCACCAGCACCGGGCCTTGCGCACTGTGCTTCATATCCCCGTACCTCTCACTTTCAGCCGGCCGATTCCTGCACCTGCACCTGCGGTTCCACGCGCTGGTCCGGGCTGTGCGGCGTTTGCGACGGGCTCTGCTGCATCTTCCAGCGCTTGAGCAGCAGGGCATTGGCCATCACGCTGACCGAGCTGAGCGCCATCGCCGCGCCGGCCACCACCGGGCTGAGGTAACCGAGCGCCGCCAGCGGAATGCCGGCCACGTTGTACGCAAACGCCCAGAACAGGTTTTGCCGGATCTTCAGCACCGTGCGGTGCGAGATGTCGAGTGCCGCCGCCACCAGCATCGGGTCGCCGCGCATCAGCGTGATGCCGGCCGCGTGCATCGCCACGTCGGTGCCGTTGCCCATCGCCATGCCCACGTCGGCGGCGGCCAGCGCCGGCGCGTCGTTCACGCCGTCGCCCACCATGGCGACCACCTGGCCGCCCTGCTGCAGCGCCACCACCTGCGCCGCCTTGTCGCCCGGCAGCACCTCGGCGCGCACCTCGCCGGCGCCCGGGTCCAGCCCCAGGCGGCGCGCCATGGCTTCGGCGGCCCCCCGGTTGTCGCCGGAAATCATCACCACGCGCTGGCCGCGTGCGCGCAGTTGCGACAGCGCGGCGCGGGCGCCGGGTTTGGGCTCGTCGGCAAAGGCCATCAGCGCCAGCAGGGCAATCCCCTTGGGCGTGCGCAGTGCCAGCGCCGACACCGTGGCGCCTTCGGCCTGCAATTGCGCAGCGCGGTCGGCCATCGGGCCCATCGACACGCCCAGTTCGTCCATCCAGCGCAGGCTGCCCAGCAGGTAGGCGTGGCCCTGCACCCGGCCTTCGGTGCCCCGGCCCGGCACGGCGCGCACGGCGTCAGGCGCGTCCAGCTGCAGGCCGCTGTCCTGCGCCCGCTGCACCACGGCGCGGGCCAGCGGGTGTTCGCTGCCGCTTTGCAGGCTGGCGCCGGCCTGCAAAACAGCATGCTCGTCCAGGCCCGGCACCACCTCCAGCGCGGTCAGGCGGGGCTGGCCGACGGTCAGCGTGCCAGTCTTGTCAAACGCCACCGTGTTCACCTTGTGCGCCAGCTCCAGCGCCTGCGCATCCTTGATCAGAATGCCGTTTTTGGCTGCCACGCCGGTGCCGGCCATGATGGCCGCCGGCGTCGCCAGCCCCAGCGCGCAGGGGCAGGCAATCACCAGCACCGCCACGGCGCGGATCAGCGCCACCTCAAAGCCCACCCCGGCCCACAGCCAGCCCAGCAGCGTCAGCAGTGCAATCAGCAGCACCACCGGCACAAATACGTTGGCCACCTGGTCCACCAGCCGCTGGATGGGCGCCTTGGCGGCCTGCGCGTCTTCCACCAGCCGGATGATGCGGGCCAGCACAGTCTCTGACCCCACGGCGCGCACCTCCAGCACCACGCGGCCTTCGCCGTTGATCGAGCCGCCCGTCAGCGCGTCGCCCACTTCCTTGACCACCGGCAGCGGCTCGCCCGTCAGCATCGATTCGTCCACCTGCGTGTCGCCTTCCTGCAGCACGCCGTCGACCGGAAAACGCTCACCGGGGCGCACCACCAGCCGGTCGCCGGCCAGCACTTCGGACACCGGCACATCGACCTCCCCGCCCTTGCCAATCAGGTGCGCCACGTCGGGCCGCAGGCCGTGCAGGGCGCGGATGGCGGCCGTGGTCTGGTGCTTGGCGCGGGCTTCCAGCCATTTGCCCAGCAGCACCAGCGTGATCACCACGGCAGACGCTTCAAAGTACAGGTGCGGCACGGTGCCCGGCGCGGCCGTCAGCCACAGCCACATCGACA
>JAGOCN010000086.1 GCA_017998735.1 Giesbergeria sp. | reverse complement strand
TGCGCGGCGTGGCCGGCCTGCGCGTGGTGGACGCCAGCGCCATGCCCACCATCACCAGCGGCAACACCAATGCGCCCACGCTGATGCTGGCCGAAAAAGCCGCCGGCTGGATTGCCGCGCAGCACGCTGGCTGAAGGCAACCTGAAAAAATCTGCAGTGCATGCATTGGCCCTGCCGCCAGGGCCACGCTGTGCAGCCGACGCCCCTGGAGCACCGGGGCCGGCATGCAAAACACTGGGGGAAATCCCCTATAGATACAAGGGCCGCAGGCCGTTACAGTTCGCCCACTCCAAGACGCAACGGCGTTGTGTCTGACGAGGGGCCGAGGAGACAACCTACAGCCACAAAGACAAATTTCACACAAGCACCCGATATGAGGTGCATGCTTTTTCCCAGGCGCTGACTTGCGAGTCAGCGCCTTTTTTTTGCCTTTTTGCGGGTGCACGCCCTGGCGGCCATGCCCTTTTGGCTGTTGTCCACCATGGGCCGGGGCTGCGCTGCATCCTTACGCCGGCATCAGCGCTCCGCAGTTCCAGCACTGCTCAAACCCGCCCTCCACCCGCTCGCCGCAGCCGGCGCAGTGCCACAGGCGCTGCGGCAGGTTTTGCAACTGCTCCAGCAAATTGCGCGCTGCGTCCAGGTGCTCGCCATGCTCCAGCCAGATCTCGGGCAGGCACTCGTGCGGCGGCAGGTGGCCGGCAGCGGCGCCCAGGTACTGGCGCTGCACCGACGCCGGCATCCCGGCCTCGCACAGCAGGTCGGCCCACAGCATGGCCAGGGCCGCGTTCGGGGCCTGGGTCAGGCGCTGCATGCGTGCGCTGCTCTGGAATGCCTGCAGCAGCCAATGCAGCAAACGCAGGCAATGCCCCTGCGGTGCAAGGGTTTGGACGGTGTCAAGGCGCGCTCCTGAAGGGTTGGGTGGATGCCTGCAGTGTCAGCGATTGCAGCAAAAGCCCTGGGTGCAGGCACTGCAAGCACAGGCGAGTGCTTCCAGGCAGCCCCGTCCACGGCGCACGGCTCCCGCAAAATGCAGACCTCGGGCCAAGGTTCTTCGCTGTTTTTGGCGGTCTGTCCCTCCTCTTTTTGCAAAGCCTTTGTGCCATGAATTCCACTGCTCCCGTGCCCACCGCGCGCACCTTCCTTGTCACCGGCGCTGCCGGCTTCATTGGCATGCATGTGGCAAAGCGCCTGCTGGCGCGCGGCGACCGGGTGCTGGGCCTGGACAGCCTGACCGACTACTACGACGTGGGCCTGAAGCACGCACGGCTGCAGCAGCTGCAGGGCCAGCCGGGTTTTCGCTTTGTGCAGCTGGACCTGGCCGACCGCGCCGGCATGGCGGCGCTGTTTGCCGCAGAGCGCTTTGATGGGGTCGTTCACCTGGCCGCGCAGGCGGGGGTGCGCTACAGCATCACCAACCCCAACGCCTACATCGACGCCAACCTGGCCGGCTTTGGCCACATTCTGGAAGGTTGCCGCGCGCAGCAGGTGGGGCACCTGGTGTATGCATCGAGTTCCAGCGTGTACGGCGGCAACACGAAGATGCCGTTTTCTGAAACCGACGCCGTGGACCACCCGGTCAGCCTGTATGCCGCCACCAAAAAGGCGAACGAGCTGATGGCGCACAGCTACAGCCACCTCTATGGCATTCCGACCACCGGGCTGCGCTTTTTCACGGTCTACGGCCCCTGGGGCCGGCCCGACATGGCCTACCACCTGTTCACCCGCGCCATCGTGGCGGGCGAAGCTATTGCCGTCTTCAACCACGGCGACATGCAGCGCGACTTCACCTACATCGACGACATCGTTGAAGGCGTGCTGCGCGTGCTGGACCGCCCGGCCACCTGCGACGGCCTCACGGCTTCGACCGCGCCCTACCGCGTGTTCAACATCGGCAACCACCAGCCGGTGCAGCTGCTCGACTTCATCGGCTGCATCGAAAACGCGCTGGGCCGGACCGCCACCAAGGAATTGCTGCCCATGCAGCCGGGCGATGTGCCCGCCACCTACGCCGATGTGCGGGCGCTGCAGGACTGGGTCGGCTTTGCCCCGGCCACGCCGCTGGCCGAGGGTATCGGGCGCTTTGTGCAGTGGTACCGGGGCTACTACCAAGTGTGAATTTTGCTATTGAAAAAGGAGCTGCTAGCGCAGTCTGCACTTGCGCTGGAAGCGTTTTTGACCAAAAAATCAAAACCGGTGGCACAGGTGGTGTCGGCCCGGTGCCGCACCTTCCCTTCCGCCTGAAACCGCTCCAGGCACCGCCGCGCCGCTTTCATTGCTGCCTCATTCGCCTTTCAGGCATTCCAGTGCAAACAGCGGCAGCTCGGCTTGGCGGCTGAGCCACAGGCCGCCGCCGAGCTGGGTGAAGTCCTTTTCCAGCCCCTGGCGGTAGAGCTGCGCCCGGTGGCGGAACATGCGGTCATCAGTCAGGTCCTCGTCCAGAATGCCCTGCTCCCAGTCCTCGCGCGTGACCGCTTCCACATACAGCGAGCCACTGCACAGCCGACCCAGGTTGGCCAGTGCTTTCTTGGCATCGGCGGCGCTCAGGTAGGGCAGCACACCCTGGCAGATGACCAGGTCAAACGGCGCGCCGGCCCGGTAGTCCACCACCGAGCCGAGCTCCCAGCCAAAGCGGCCGCACAGGTACTCGCTCACCTCCACGCCGTGGTAGCTGGCGGCAGGAAAGTGCCGCGCCACCACGTCCCGCCACAGCCCGATGCCGCAGCCCACGTCCAGCACCCGCGCCACCGGCACGCGCAGGTACTGCAGATAACTGCAGACAAAGGCGCCCAGCCGCTCCACATGGCCGGGGTCGACCACGCTGGTCTTCTTGTCAAAGTAGAAGCGCTCGTAGTACGCCGCATCAAACCAGTCTTCGTTCGCAGATTTCACGCGTTCATCTTCCTTGTGTTGCCGGTGTTTGAAAGCTGCCGGGGATTGGGCATGGGCCGGTGCCTGCCTTCGCAAAGCCCCCGCAAACCCAGGGTTGCAACCGCAGACATGTGACCTAAAAGCGGCTTAACCAGACTCGAAAACCGAAATTACCTCGATTCAAGTCAATGGTCATGTGATGAAAACTTCGCCCAAAAAGGCCCCATTTTTGGGGGTGTCTGCGTTTTAATCGACTCAAACAAGAAGAATTTCTCGGCTTGCCGCCCTGCCTTGAGGCGTGAGGGTAGCAGCCTGGGTGTCCGCTGTGAAAGCGGGGCGCTTGCCCGCAAGCGGGCTCAAACCATTGCAACCGTCTGCAGCACCGGTGCTGCGGGTTGCCGACCCTGAAAGTAAGGCAAAACAAGGCATTTACTGATGGGCTGTTTTCGTGCCAATATGGCCGCGGGACCAGAAATATTCCAACCCAATTGGAGACAAATATGACCACTTCCACCATCCGGCCAGAGGACCAGCGCCTCGGCCTGGGCGCCAACATCCTCTACGGTTTTCAGCACGTGCTGACCATGTACGGCGGCATCATTGCGGTGCCGCTCATCATCGGCCAGGCCGCCGGTCTTTCCACCAACGAAATCGGCATTTTGATTGCCTCGTGTCTGTTCATGGGCGGCCTGGCCACCATGCTGCAGACGCTGGGCGTGCCGTTTTTTGGCTGCAAGCTGCCGCTGGTGCAGGGCGTGTCGTTTGCCAGCGTGGCCACCATCGTTGCCATCCTGACCTCGGGCGGCGGGCTGCCCACGGTGTTTGGCGCGGTGATTGCCGCGTCGGTCATCGGTCTCATCATCACGCCGGTGTTCTCGCGCATCATCCGGTTCTTTCCGCCGCTGGTGACCGGTTCGGTCATCACCGCCATCGGCCTGTCGCTGATGCCGGTGGCAGCGCGCTGGGCCATGGGCGGCAACTCCAAGGCCCCCGACTTTGGCAGCATGGCCAACATCGGTCTGGCCGCTGCCACGCTGGCTTTTGTGCTGCTGCTGAGCAAGCTCTGGGCAACGCCGCCATTTCGCGCCTGTCGATCCTGCTGGCCATGGTGCTGGGCACCATTTTGGCGGTGGCCACCGGCATGACCGACTTCTCGCGCGTGGGCCAGGGCCCCATCTTCGCGTTCCCGTCGCTGTTCCACTTTGGTGCACCCAAGTTTGAAGTGGCCGCCATCTTCTCGATGCTCATCGTGATCATGGTGGTGCTGGTCGAAACCGCTGCCGACATCCTGGCCGTGGGCGACATCATCCACACCGACATCGACGCCGGTCGCCTGGGCGATGGCCTGCGCGCCGACATGCTCTCCAGCGCCGTGGCTCCCTTGTTCGGCTCGTTCACGCAAAGCGCGTTTGCGCAAAACGTGGGCTTGGTGGCCGTGACCGGCGTGACCAGCCGCTTTGTGGTGGCCACCAGCGGTGTCATTCTGCTGACGCTGGGCCTGCTGCCCGTCATGGGCCGCGTGATTGCCGCCGTGCCCCCGTCGGTGCTGGGCGGCGCCGGCCTGGTGCTGTTCGGCACCGTGACCGCCAGCGGCATCCGCACGCTGTCCAAGGTGGACTACGACAACAACATGAACCTGATCATCGTGGCCACTTCCATCGGATTCGGCATGATCCCGATCGCAGCGCCCAGCTTCTACCACCACTTCCCATCGTGGGTTGCCACCATCTTCCACTCGGGCATCAGCTCGGCCGCCATCATGGCCATCACGCTGAACCTGCTGTTCAACCACCTGAAGTTCGGCAATTCCGAAAACCAGTCGGTGTTTGCCGAAGGCACCAAATGGAGCACTGCCGAGCTGGACGGCAAGCCCAAGAGCGGTTCTTCGCACCACCATTGAACGCATTGAACGCATTGAGCGCATTGAACCGGGCAGCGTTGCAAGGGGCACAGCGCCTTGCGCACTGAAACGCTGCTGGTCCACGGTTCATGCCGGTCTGTTTAGAACGAAATCTGAAACCGAAAAAAGCGCCTGCCGGCATGGCAGGCGCTTTTTTTTGGGCCTTGCAGCTGCCGCAGTGCAAACCGACTTGCAGCGCTGGCCAAATGCCACGTTGCCGATTTCAGCTCTCGGCCATCAGCCTTTGTCAGCGGGAGCAGGCCGGTGCAGCGCGCAGATCTTGTTGCCGTCCGGGTCGCGCAGGTACGCCAGGTACAGGCTCATGCCGCCGCCTTCGCGCATGCCGGGCGGGTCTTCGCAGGCCGTGCCGCCGCTGGCCACGCCGGCGGCGTGAAAGGCATCGCCCTGCTCGGGCGAATCGGCTGCAAAACCGATGGTGCTGCCATTGCCATGGCATGCAGACTCGCCATTGATCGGCGTGGAAATGGCAAAGGTACCCTGGGGGCTGCGGTAGAAATACCGGCTGCCATTGGCAAAGCCGGGCTTGATGCCCAGCGTGCCCAGCACCGCGTCGTAAAACCGCTTCGACCGCTCCAGGTCGTTCACCCCCAGCATCACATGACTGAACATTGCTTCTCCTTTACAACAGCAACAACACCACCATCCGAAACCCATGCGCAGGCAACACGCCAGCGCCAACGATGGTAAGTGGCAAAAGGCAGCTGGGAGATTGCCGCAGGTGACAGCCCGTGCAGCCGCCTGCCGTTGACTGCCTTTGACTGCGGCACATCGCATTTCAGGTAAAAAAGACCTCCAGCCCAGGCAGCGACTGCGCCAGCAGCTATTGAAACAGTAGCAAAAGAGAATGCAGTCCGCAAAGCACGGCAGGCAACCGGCAGCAGGTGGCTTGCCCCGACCGCCCACCCGGTGCGCCAGCGCTGCCCAGCGCCTTGTGCACAGGTGCCCCTTGCCTGCCCTGCAGACCCGGTGCCGCTGGCCGGGTGCAGCATCGCCAGGGGACTGCCCGGCTGGCTGCACGGCTGCCGTCAGCTCAACCCGACTCAGCCCAACTCAGCCCAGCACTTCCTTCAACGCCGTGTCGTACAGCCCGGTCAGCCGGTCCATCACCTCCAGCAGCCGTTCGCTGGTGGTGCCCACCGTTTCCAGGCCGCGCTCGTCGGCCTTGCGCTGCAGGGCGGCGTCGAAAAACACCCACTGTGCTTCGCCCAGCGCCAGTTCGTTGCGAATGGCCGGGGTGGAAATGGGGGCCGCCGCCAGCTGCGCCAGCGCCTGGCGGAACTCGGTGCTGTCGCTTTTCATTTCCTCGCGCGTGTTCTTGCCCTCCAGGTTGGCGGCCAGCAAAAAGTAGTTCTTGGCCAGGCGCTGCGACAGCGCCCGCTGCAGACCGGCGGTGTTCACCAGCCGGGCGGTGCCGGCCTTGGCGAACTTTTCAAAAGCCTGCGTGGCCAGTTGCGACGCAGCCAGCATGCGGTCGGACTGCGTGGCCACGGCCGCCACCGATTCGCGGGTGGGCGGCATTACCAGCAGGCTCTCCAGCACGTCCGAGTGCTTGCGGAGGTCCGCCACCTGCTGCGCCAGCTCGGCCGGCCACTGCACCTTGGCCAGGTCTGCAAAGCCCACGCCCACCAGCTGGCGTGCGGTGTTCAGGGTGTTTTGCGCCTGGACGGGGAGCGTGCGCAGGTGAAGCTGGCAATAGCTCTTGGCAATGCGCTGCGACAGCGCCCTGAAGCGGGCGGTGCGGTTGATGGCCGTGGACACGGCCAGCTGCGCATGCGCCGGCGAAAAGGCCGGCACCAGCAGCACGGCGGCAAGCGTCTGCAGCGTGGCGCGGCGGCTGGGGTGAACGGGGGGCTGAAAAGCAGCAGCGGTGGTGGAAACGGAAGTCATGAAAAGGCCAATGCCAAAGGAGAAAAGGCATTGTGGCCACCGCACCCGCCCCTGTTTCTTGCGCAACATCAAGGTGCCAGGGGTCAGCGGTTTTTTTGCAACAATTTGTTGTTTTGGCGCAGCAGATTTGCCTATTGCAGCCGTTGTCCCGCGACTTTCACACTGCCCTCGGCTGTGTGATTGCCCTTGCCCCTGCCACTGGCCGGGCTGCGCAACGCAAAGCACAACGCCCCCGGCAGCCTTCGCACGGTGCACAAGCCCGACCGGCCCTTTGCCTTCCTGCACCAGCAGAAAAGACAAAAAAAAGCGCCCGAAAAATCCGGGCGCCTTGTTGCCTGCCATC
>JAGOCN010000085.1:4046-7021 GCA_017998735.1 Giesbergeria sp. | reverse complement strand
CCTGCGTGCTGCAGGCCAGCACGGTGGCCAGGGCGGCCAGGGCGATGCGGTTGGTCAAAATGCGCATTGAAAAGTCTCCGTTGTTGTAGAGCGGGTTGCTGGATGGAAAAAAGGGGCGCACCGGGCTGTTTTGTGCAAAAACAGGTGCCGATGCGTTTTTGGGGCCAGGCCATTGTGGGTCGGCAACGGCCTTTGCCCCATCAGGCAATGTCCTATTGCATGGCCCAAGCTGCAACGCAACCAGGCCATGCCGCCAGCGCATGATGGCCAAAAAAACGGATGTTGAAAGCGCCTGCGGGACTGCCAGAAGACGGGGTTGCAACCTTCAAAGACCCGATTCAAAGACGCTGCAAAAGATACAGCAAGACACATTTTCCCTGGCCCAAAATGGGCCTGCTGCCTGCCCGCAAAAAAGGGCAGGCGTTTGCACAGGCCATGCCACAGGAGAGCACATTGCACGCCAGTTTCAAAAGACGGCAGCGGCGTTTCAGGGCACGGCTGCAGCGGCGCTGGCGTGGCATGGCGCGCTGGCTGGACCGTCTGCTGCCCGCTGCTTCCCTCAAAACCTATGTGGTGGCGGTGATTTTGCTGGCCATGCTGCCCATTGCCGTGCTGCTGACCTGGAAGGTGGCGGGCGATGCGCGCAGCGGCCGCACCGCCGCCGTGGCGCTGCTGCAGCAGTCGGCGGCCAGCGCGGCGCAGGCGGCAGCGCAGGACCTGGCGGCCTCGACGGACGCGCTGACCGCGCTCAGCCTGGTGGAATGGCTGCAGCAGGGCGAGCTGGAAGCGTTCGAGAAACACCTGCGCCAGACGCCGCTGCGGCGCCCGCAGTGGCGCAGCGTGTTTCTGACCGACGCCGTGGGCCGCATGCTGCTCGACACCGCTTCGCCCAACAATGCACCGCTGCCGCGCCACGAAGAAACCCGCACGCTGGTGTTCAAGGTGCTGGCGCGCGGCCGGGCCGCCGTGTCCGGCGTGTCGTGGCTGGGCGCCGAAGGCACGCAGGTGGTGGTGGTGGCCGTGCCGGTGTACCAGGGCGGCGTGGTGCAGCATGTGCTGGGCGCACGCATGGCCACTGCCACCTGGCTGCGCCTGCTCGACAGCCTGAGCGTGCCCGAGCACGGCTTCATTGCCCTGTTTGACAGCGAGCAGCGCGTGCTGGCGCTCAAGCACAGAACCGGCACGGCACAAGAGCTGGCGCTGCACGCAGACGAAAGCGTGCAGCTGGCCGGCGCAATGGCCGCCGCGCTGAAAAACGCCGGAGACGCCACCCGGCACACCGCCGGTTTGCTGGACGCCACACCGGTGCTGGCCGCCTGGCACCAGGTGGAAGGCACCGAATGGAAGGCCGGCGTCGGCATGGCGTCCGGCCCCATCGAAGCGGCCGAACACGCCATCGTGCTGTCGGCGCTGACCACCATGGGCGCCTGCCTGCTGCTGGGCGTGTCGCTGGCGCTGCTGCTGGCCTGGCGGCTGGCGGAGCCGCTGCGCCGCATGGCCAGCGGCAGTGCGGTGTCGCCATTGCAGCCGCTGCCGGTGCTGGAACTGGCCCGGCTGCGCCAGTCGCTGCTGGCCGCACGCCAGCGCAGCGAGTCGGCGCGCCACCTGCTGCAGCGCAAGACCGTGGACTTTGACACCCTGTTCAACCACGTTCCCATCGGCCTGGCCTTTGCAGAGGACGGCAGCGGCACGCGGGTGCGGCACAACCCCGCCATGCGCCAGCTGATGGGCGAAACCGCCGCAGGGCGCGGCGGCAGCACCGCAGAGCTGCTGCACCGGGGCCGGGTGCTGGCGCCGCTGGAGCACCCGCTGGTGCGGGCCTGCCGCCGCGCCGAAACCGTGCAGGGCATGGAAATGGAAGTGCGCGTCGAGGGCCGCGCCCCCGCGCAGGTGGTGACCAGCGCGGTGCCGCTGCCCGATGCCCAGGGGCGCCCGCGCGGTGCCATCAGCGCCACCGTGGACACCACCGAAACCCGGCAGGTGGTGGCCCTGTGGCTGGCCGCCGAAGCCGACCGGCATGCAAGGCAATTGCTGGCCGATGTGGCGCAGGAAGCAGGCCAGGTGGGGTTTTTTGAATACCGCTACCGCAGCGACACCCTGGCCTGCACACCGGGCATGTGGCAGCTTTTGGGGGTGCCTGAAGACCAACCGCTGGCCCGCCTGCAGCAGGCACTGGTGCTGCTGGACGCCAGCGACAGGCAGCTGGTGCGCCGCACCCTGGCGGCCGCACTGGCAGAGGGCGCTGCAAACATCGGCTTTGGCTGCCGCGTGCAGGCGCAGGGTGAAATCGGCGCCGGCGCTGGCGCCGGCGCCAGGGCAGGGCGCTGGCTCTGGTGCCAGGTGCAGGTGCATTACACCGGCGACGGCCGGCCCGGGCACATGACCGGCACGGTCGTGGACGCCACCGCACTGCAACAGGCGCAGCTGCACGACCAGGGCCAGGCCGCGCATGCGCTGCAGGCGGCCTGCGCACAGGCCGAAGCCGACCACCGCGACAGGGACCGGTTGCTGCACCTGCTGGGCCACGAACTGCGCAACCCGCTGGGCGCCATCACCTCGGCGCTGGAGGTGCTGCACAGCGGCGCCGGGGGCAGCGCCGGCGCCGAGCGCGCCCTGGCGGTCATTGGCCGCCAGGCGCGCCATCTGTCGGACAGGGTGCGTGGGATGCTGGAGGCAGGCCGCGCAGACGCCGGCCACGCGCTGCTGGAACAGGCGCTGCCGGACAGCCGCAGCGCCCCTGCCGTTCCTGCTGTCCCTGCTGCCTTTGATGTGCCTGCTGCACCAGCCGGCCAGACCACCGCAACCGCCATTGCCCTGGCACCCGGCAGTGCGCCGGCACCCTGTCGCCAAACCTCCCAAGACCCTCAGCAACACCAGCTGCAACCCCGCCATGCCGGCCCGGCGCCATGCAGCCTGGTGCTGCTGCAGGCCGGTGGTGGCCTGCGCCAGAGCCTGCAGACGGCACTGGAGCTTGA
>JAGOCN010000085.1:1462-3946 GCA_017998735.1 Giesbergeria sp. | reverse complement strand
AAACCTCCCAAGACCCTCAGCAACACCAGCTGCAACCCCGCCATGCCGGCCCGGCGCCATGCAGCCTGGTGCTGCTGCAGGCCGGTGGTGGCCTGCGCCAGAGCCTGCAGACGGCACTGGAGCTTGACGGCCACCATGTGACTGCCCTGGACGGTGGTCCGCAGGGCTTGGAGCTGCTGCTGGCCCTGCGGCCCGACGCCGTGCTGGTGGACACCGAACTGCCCGGACTGGACGGCCTGCAACTGGCGCTCCATGCCCGCGCCGGTGGCTACGCCGGGCGCATGGTGGCGCTGTCAGGCGCTGGCAACCCGCCCGCCGGCCAGCGCGAGGCCCTGATGAAAGCCGGTTTTGATGCCTGCCTGGCCAGACCGGTGGATGCGCAGCAATGCCGCGCCGCGCTGCAGGGCCGGAGCAGTTGCTGACCGGCTGGGCAGCCAGAAAGCCAGACGGACAGACAACCTCAAGCCGGGACGGTACCGCTGTTTGCTGCACACCTGGATTTTTTGGCAAAAAGTGACTCCAGCGCATGTGCAGCCTGCGCCAGCAGCTCCTTTTTCAATAGCAAAATTCAACGCTTGCTGCAGAAGGTCTGCAGCCGGGCTGCAGGCAGAGCAGGGCAAAAACGCGCCAGTGCCTGCCCGGTGCGCCTGGCAGGCGGCTGGCATGGGCGCCTTTTCCCCACTGCCGAGCACTGGCACCTGCCTGGGCAGGGCCTGCACCCATGCCTTGCACGGCGCGCAGGCGTTTGCATTTTTTGTGCCACAGCCGGGCGCTGGCAAGTCGCCAATGCATGGCGCGCTGTCGTACAAAACGGGGCTTTACATGCTTACCTCAAACGCTTTGCAAACACCCATAATGGATGAGTCTTTCCCCTCCCTTTTTTGTATTGCCTGAAGGAATTTTTGCATGGGCCTGGTCCTGATCGTTGACGATGACGCCGATGCCGCAGACATGCTGGCCACGCTCATTGCGGCCGAAGGATTCAAGGTGGCCGTGGCTCCTTCGCTGGCCGAAGCCAAAAAACAGCTGGCGCTGCGCGAACCCTGCCTGGTGCTGCTGGACCTGAACCTGCCCGATGGCAGCGGCCTGTCGCTGTTCAGCGAGGAGTCGCTGCTGAACAACGCGCAGGTGGTGCTCATCACCGGCCATGCCACGCTGGAGACCTCGATCGAGGCGCTGCGCCTGGGCGCGGCCGACTACCTGGTCAAGCCGGTCCACCCGGACCAGCTGCGCGGCGTGCTGGGGCGCGTGGTGCGGCCCAACATGCTGGCCGCCGAGCTGGAAACCTGGCGCGAGCAACTGGCGCGCGAAGGGCGCTTTGGCCAGCACCTGGTCGGGCGCTCCGAGCAGATGCAGCATGTCTACCAGCAGATTGCCCGTGTGGCCGCCACTTCGGTTTCGGTGTTCATCGTGGGCGAAAGCGGCACCGGCAAGGAGCTGGTGGCGCAGACCGTGCACGGGCTGAGCCGCCGCCGTGGCCAGGCGTTTCTGGCCGTGAACTGCGGCGCCATTTCGCCGCACCTGATGGAAAGCGAAATCTTCGGCCACGAAAAAGGCAGCTTCACCGGCGCCGACCGCCAGCACCAGGGGTTTTTCGAACGCGCCCATGGCGGCACGCTGTTTCTGGACGAAGTGACCGAAATGCCGCTGGAGCTGCAGGTGAAACTGCTGCGCGTGCTGGAGACCGGCAGCTTCATGCGGGTCGGCTCCAGCGTGGCGCGCAGCACCGATGTGCGCATCATTGCCGCCACCAACCGCGACCCCCTGGCGGCAGTGCAGGCAGGCACGCTGCGCGAAGACCTGCTGTACCGCCTGAACGTGTTTCCCATCGTGCTGCCGCCGCTGCGCAATCACCCGCAAGACATTGAACTGCTGTGCACCCATTTTCTGCAGGCCATCGCGCAAAAGGAAGGCGTGCTGCGCCAGCTGACACCGGCGGCATTGCAAAAACTGCAGGCCTACCGCTGGCCCGGCAACGTGCGCGAACTGCGCAACGCCATGCAGCGCGCCCATGTGATGGCCGAAGGCCTCTTCATCACCGACGAATGGCTGCCCACCAACCGCCCTGAAGACCTTGCCGCCGGGCAGGGCGATGCCGGTGTCGGTGTCGGTGCCAACGCCGGTGCAGGCACGGGTGCTGGCAGCCTGGACGATGGTTTTCTGCCCGGCACCTCGCTGGCCGATGCCGAGCAGCAGCTGATCCTGCGCACCCTGCAGCACTTTGACAACCACAAGGAGCGCACGGCCGCAGCGCTGGGCATCAGCCTCAAAACCCTCTACAACAAGCTCAAGGGCTACGAAGCGTCCGAAAGCCTGCCGGAAAAATAAGCCGCACACCTTTGTGCTGCCCCAGGCATTCCTGCCTTTGCAGGCGAAAGCAGGTTGCCACTGCGGTTGCCGACGGGCCAAGATGAAAACTGCTTGCAGCGGGTTGGCGTCCCAGGTCTGCAGGGCCAGGCAAACAGGCAAACAGGCAAACAGGCA
>JAGOCN010000085.1:0-1362 GCA_017998735.1 Giesbergeria sp. | reverse complement strand
TCCTGCCTTTGCAGGCGAAAGCAGGTTGCCACTGCGGTTGCCGACGGGCCAAGATGAAAACTGCTTGCAGCGGGTTGGCGTCCCAGGTCTGCAGGGCCAGGCAAACAGGCAAACAGGCAAACAGGCAGCGTTTTTTCTGTCCAGCCTGCGCGCACATGCTGTTTTTGCTGCAATTTTTTCCGAATGCAGGTAAGCCCTGCCAGCCCTGGCCTTGCTGCAGGCAGGCAGCACAGGCGCAAGGGGCAGGGGCGCAAACACACCGCGATCAGTGCACCCCCCCCATCTGTCAACGGTTGCTTTTTGCCGCGTCCGGCGTGCTGCTCAGGCTGGAAGGCTCGGGCCTGACCGGCGCTGTCTTGATGCCTGGCAGCACCTTGCCGGTTCTTTGCAGGTTCAGTTCTTGCGCAAATTTCAGGTGGGTCTGCAGGGTTGGCAGCTTCTCGCCAGCCCAGGTTTTCAGCTCCTGGTCCTTGGCAGTGCGGTGGGCCTTGTCAAACAGCGCAATGTCTGCCTTGTGGTCTTTCAGGCCCACGGTGTCCACATAGTCGCGGTCGAAGTTGTTCGACTTCTGAAGCCGCTCGATCACCTTGCGCTTGTCGTCCGGCATTTTTTGCGGCAGGTCCACACCGCGCGCCTTGGCCAAGGCGGCCAGTTCCTGGTTGGCATCGGTGTGGTCGTTCACCATTTTTTCGGCAAAGGCCCTCACATCGGCGTTCTGGGCGCGCTCGGTGGCAAGGCGCGACACCTCCACCTCGTACAGGCCGGCACCGGCGGCCTTGTGCATGAAATCCCGGTCTGCCTTGGCCACCGCAGCATTGCCGTTGCCCTGCCTGTTCAGGGCGGCATTGCGCTGGCCATCGGAGGCGGCCCCGGCCGCTGGCACGCCAGGGTTGGCATGGGTGTCGATGGTGCTGCTGGGGCCAATGGTGGTGGCGCTGGCATCGGGCCGGGTGGCCGCCGCGGGAGCTGTCTGGGCCGACAGCGCCAGCGGAAATGCCAGCACCAGGGCGGCCGTGATCAGGCTGGGGCGGCAGTGGATGCGGTTCATGGTTTTTTCCCTTGAAAAAAGATGTTGCACAGAGACACCCCCAAAATGCCAGCAATTTCCATGCCTGAAAAATCCGTCTGGGGGCGCTGAGGGTGCTGGCAGCTTGAGAGGCACCTGGCAGGCCACTGGTACAAATCTTGCTGATGCCCTTGCCCAGCCACGGTTTCTTTTTTCTTTTCCGATCACCGCACTGGCGCGGTGCAGGGGAATTTTTCTACGTTCCACACCCACAGCAAGGAGTTTTCAGCATGAGTGCATCCCGCCGTTCTCTACCTTCCGCCGATTCCGACAAGCCTTCCAAGGCGGCAGAAGAC
>JAGOCN010000084.1 GCA_017998735.1 Giesbergeria sp. | reverse complement strand
GAAGGCTCCACCCTGGGCCTGACCAAGGTGGGCAGTGCCGAAGAATGCGCCGAAGCCTATGCCATGGCCTCGCGCTACGACCCCGAGGTTCTGTGCGAGCAGTTCATCGAAGGCGACGAGACCACCTGCCCGGTGCTGGGCGAGGGCGCCGGCGCGCACGCGCTGCCGGTGATCCGCATCGAGGCGCCGCAGGGCAACTACGACTACCAGAACAAGTACTTCACCGACACCACGCAGTACCACTGCCCCAGCGGCCTGCCCGAGGCCGAGGAGCGCGAGATCCGGCGCATCGTGGTGCAGGCCTACCGATCACTCGGCTGCCGTGGCTGGGCACGCGCAGACATCATGGTGCGCGCCAGCGACCGGAAGCCTTTCCTGCTGGAGATCAATACCTCGCCCGGCATGACCGGGCATTCTCTGGTGCCGATGTCGGCACGCGCTGCCGGCATGGCCTACGACGCGCTGTGCCTGCAGCTGCTGGCCGGTGCCACGCTCGATTCGCCGCTGGGCGCCCGCCATGCAGCTGCTTGCCTGCCGGCCACTTCTGCCACTGCCACTGTTACTGCCACCGTGCAAGGACTGACTGCATGAATGCTGCGCTGCCATCGCCGCTGGACGTCAGGCTGATGAACCTGACCGCTTCGGTCGTGTTCGCAGCCTGTGCCGTGCTGGTGCTGGCAGCAGGCACCTGGTGGGCACTGCGCCACCCGTCGTTTGCCATCGGGCGCATCGTGGTGCAGGGCGAACTGGTGCACAACAACGCCGTCACGCTGCGCGCCAACGTCGCGCCGCAGCTGATGGGCAATTTTTTCACCATCCGGCTGGGTGCCGCGCGTGCAGCCTTCGAGCAGGTGCCCTGGGTGCGCAGCGCGCAGGTGCGGCGCGAGTTTCCGCGCACCCTGCATGTGGTGCTGCAAGAGCACCATGCCGTGGCGCACTGGGGCCCGGAGTCTGCCACCACCCTGGTCAACAGCAGCGGCGCTGTGTTCGAGGCCAATGCCGACACCGAACTGGACAACCTGCCACGCCTGAGCGGACCCGATGGCCAGTCGCTGCTGGTGCTGCAGATGCACCAGCGGTTGGAGCCGGTGTTCGAGCCATTCGACATGAAAATCGACGCGCTCGACCTGTCCGGGCGCGGGGGCTGGCGTGCCACCCTGGAAGGCGGCGCCGTGCTGGAGCTGGGGGGAGGGGAGCCGGAGCAGGTGCTGCAGCGCACGCAGCGTTTCCTGCGCACACTGACCCAGCTGACGGCGCAGTACCAGCGGCGCCCGGACGCGCTGGAGTCGGCCGACCTGCGCCACGACGGCGGTTACGCCGTGCGCCTGCGCGGCGTGGCCACGGTGGACCCGTTGGCCAAAGCCCCTGCCGCAGCGGTCCGCCGCTGAGCACCACAGAACAACAAAGGCAGACTGAAGGCATATGGCAAGAGAATACAAAGATGTGGTGGTCGGACTGGACATTGGCACGGCCAAGATCATGGCCGTGGTCGCCGAAATCCTGCCTGGCGGCACGCTCAAGCTGGCCGGCCTGGGTGTGGCGCCCAGCAACGGTCTCAAGCGCGGCGTGGTGGTCAACATCGATGCCACCGTGCAAAGCATCCAGCAGGCGCTGAAAGAGGCCGAGCTGGTGGCCGACTGCAGGATCCAGCGCGTCTACACCGGCATCACCGGCAGCCACATCCGGGGCATCAATTCCAGCGGCATGGTGGCCATCAAGGACAAGGAGGTCACTGCTGCCGATGTGGCGCGCGTGGTCGAGACCGCCAAGGCCATCAACATCTCCAGCGACCAGCGTTTGCTGCTGGTCGAGGCGCAGGAATTCGTCATCGACGGCCAGGACGTGAAAGAGCCGATCGGCATGAGCGGCATCCGCCTGGAAGCGAAGATCCACATCGTCACCGGCGCGCAAAGCGCTGCCGAAAACATCGTCAAATGCGTGCGCCGCTGTGGTCTGGAGGTCGAGCAGCTGATGCTCAACGCGCTCGCGTCCAGCCAGGCGGTGCTGACCGACGACGAGCGCGAGCTGGGCGTGGCGCTGGTGGACATTGGCGCCGGCACCACCGATGTGGCGATCTTCACCGGCGGCGCCATCCGGCACACGGCGGTGATTCCGATTGCCGGCGACCTGATCACCAGCGACATTGCCATGGCGCTGCGCACGCCCACCAAGGACGCCGAAGACATCAAGGTCGAGAGCGGCTACGCCAAGCAGCTGCTGGCCGACCCCGAAGCGCAGGTGGAAGTGCCCGGCCTGGGCGACCGCGGGCCGCGCATGATCAGCAAGCAGGCGCTGGCCGGGGTGATCGAGCCGCGTGTGGAAGAGATTTTTTCGCTGGTGCAGCAGGTCATCCGCGAATCCGGTTTTGAAGAAGTGCTGTCGTCCGGCATCGTGCTCACCGGCGGCAGCGTGGCCATGCCCGGCATGGTCGAACTGGGCGAGGACATTTTCCTCAAGCCCGTGCGCCGGGGCATTCCCAAATACACCGGCACCTTGTCGGACATGGTGGCGTTGCCGCGTGCTGCCACCGTCATGGGCCTGCTGGAAGAAGCGCGCCTGGCGCGCCAGCGCGGTTTCAAAGTAGCGCAAAAAAGCGGGTCGGTGAAGACCGCTTTTGGCCGTTTCAAGGACTTCATCGTGGGAAACTTCTGACCATGAAAGACCTTTGCGTTTTTCCGCTGTCCCATGCGCCTCCCCACCGGTCGGGCCGTTGCCGCCGCCTGCAATCAATTGTTTCGCGTATTACACCTGTCGCCCATAAAGCGCGTATCACCCAATGTACATCCGGGTGTGCCCGGACTTTAATGTCGCCATTGCCCCATTACCAACATCACACAGTCACAGGAGAGCCAGCATGTCCATCGAAATGATCGAAGCCGCAGAATTCAACCAGGGCACCCAGATCAAGGTGATCGGGGTCGGAGGCGGTGGCAGCAACGCCGTCGAGCACATGATCGGGCGGGCTGTCCAGGGCGTCGAATTCATCAGCGCCAACACCGATGCCCAGGCGCTCACGCGCAGCTCGGCGCACCGCGTCATCCAGCTGGGCCAGAGCGGCCTGGGCGCAGGCAGCAAGCCCGACAAGGGCCGCGAAGCCGCCGAAGCCGCCGTGGAAGACATCCGCAACGCCATCCAGGGCGCGCACATGCTGTTCATCACTGCCGGCATGGGCGGCGGCACCGGCACGGGGGCAGCACCGGTGATTGCACGGCTGGCCAAGGAAATGGGCATTCTGACCGTGGGTGTGGTCACCAAGCCCTTTGAATGGGAAGGTGGTCGCCGCATGACCAATGCCGACGCCGGTCTGTCGGAACTTGAAGCCAATGTCGATTCGCTGATCGTGGTGCTGAACGAGAAGCTGCTGGACGTCCTGGGCGACGACATCACCCAGGACGAGGCCTTTGCCCACGCCAACGACGTGCTGAAAAACGCCGTCGGCGGCATTGCCGAAATCATCAACGACTATGGCCAGGTGAACGTGGACTTCGAGGACGTGCGCACCGTGATGGGCGAACCCGGCAAGGCCATGATGGGCACTGCCACCGCCAGCGGTCCCGACCGCGCCCGCATTGCAGCCGAGCAGGCCATTGCCTGCCCGCTGCTGGAAGGCATCGACCTGTCGGGCGCCAAGAGCGTGCTGGTGCTGGTCACGGCCAGCCGCAGCAGCCTGAAGCTGGCCGAGTCGCGCCTGGCGATGAACACCATCAATGCCTATGCCTGCAAGGACGCCCACACCATCTTTGGCGCCGCCTACGACGAGTCGCTGGGCGAAGACATCCGCGTCACGGTGATTGCCACCGGCCTGTCGCGCCAGAATGCACGCCGCCAGAGCATGCAGGTGCTGCAGGGCGGTTTGCGCACCGGCACCGACAACCTGGTCTATTCCGGCTCGGTCGGCATGGGCACCGGCCACGGTCTGGGCCATGGCATGGCGAGCGGCAGCGGCCAATCCGACTATGGCAACATGGCCGTCCCCAGCGTCTGGCGCACCAACCGCACACATGCCGCGGCGCGGGTGGACGCACTGTCTTCGGGCGGCATGGACGACCTGGAAATTCCCGCCTTCCTGCGCAAGCAGGCGGACTGAGGAGCGCCTTGGCTGCCGGCCAGACCGGGGCCAGGGTGTGCCGCTTTGGCGGCACCCCACAGCGCAGGGTCGCAGCGCCGCTGCACGGCGCGCCAGACGCACCTAAAATGCGCCATGCTTCAGCAACGCACCGTTAAAACACTCACCCGTGCCGTGGGTGTGGGCCTGCACAGCGGCCAGCGTGTCGAGCTGACCCTGCGCCCCGCCCAGCCCGACACCGGCATCGTGTTCCGCCGCACCGACCTGCCCGAGCCGGTGGACATTCCTGTTTCTGCCGCTGCCGTCACCGACACCCGCATGGCCTCCACCATTTCGGTGGGCGACGCCAAGGTGCACACCGTCGAACACCTGATGTCGGCCTGCGCCGGCCTGGGCATCGACAACCTGTACATCGACATCACGGCCGAAGAGGTGCCGATCCTCGACGGCTCTTCCTCGTCTTTCGTGTTCCTGCTGCAAAGCGCCGGCATTGCGCTGCAGAACGTGCCGAAAAAATTCATCCGCGTCACGCGGGCAGTACAGGTCAGCCAGGGCGAAGGCGCTTCGCTCAAATGGGCGCGCCTGGAGCCCTACCATGGCTTCAAGCTGCGCTTTGAAATCGACTTTGCGCACCCGGCGGTGGACTCCACTGGCCAGTGTGTGGAGTTCGACTTGGGGCAAGGCAACTACAGCCGCGACATCGCCCGCGCGCGCACCTTCGGTTTCACCAAGGACGTGGAAATGATGCGCGCCAGCGGCCTGGCGCTGGGCGGTGGGCTGGACAACGCCATCGTCATGGACGACTACCGGGTGCTCAATGCCGACGGCTTGCGCTACGACGACGAGTTCGTCAAACACAAGATCCTGGACGCCATGGGCGACCTGTACCTGGTCGGCAAGCCCTTGCTGGCCGCCTACAGCGCTTTTCGCTCCGGCCATGCGCTGAACAATTTGCTGCTGCGCGAACTGCTGGCGCAGCCCGACGCCTGGGAAATGGCCAGCTTTGCCAGCGAGCGCCAGGCGCCCACCGGTTTTGCCCAGCCGGCACGCGCCTGGTAGGCCGGGCCACGCACCAACATGCTGATTTTTCGCTGGATCACCATTTTGCTGCTGCTGTTTTCGGCGGGGTGCTTTGGTTACTTCATTGCCACTGGCCAGCCCTACTACAAGCGCCTTGGCTTCATCGTGCTCAAGTGGACCATGCTGTCCGCCTTCGTGTTTTTTGCCGTGCTGATTGCCGAGCGCGTGCTGTGACGCAGGGCATGGGTGCGCTGCGGCAATAAATCTGCTGCGGGCGGCGCGGGGCAGATTGGCGGCCTATACTCGCCGCTGCTCCGGGGTGTGCTGATGCACTGAGATGGCGGGCAGGCTGTTGCAAACAACAGCCTGACCAGCGAACCCGACGAACTTGATCCGGTTGATACCGGCGGAAGAAGAGCCGATTTCCCCTGTGTTGTATCGCCTTTTCGGGCAGTGCGACACATCCCCGCGCCGCACCAGCAGGCCAGGGAGCCAGGGCGCAGATCACTCCGGAGCGCAACCCGCACAACCACTGGAGACCTGCAATGAACGCCCCCGAAACCCTGCCCCGTGAATCCTTTGCCAGCGTGCTTGAACGCGCCCGCGCACCGTTTCCTGCTTCCGCCAAGGCCTACCTGAACGGCCAGCTGCACCCCGATGTGCGCGTGCCGGTGCGCGACATTGCGCTGACCAACGGCGAGCAGGTCAGCGTCTACGACACCTCCGGCCCCTACACCGACCCGCAGGCCGTGATCGACGTGCGCAAGGGCCTGGCCAGCGTGCGAAGTGGATGGATCGAAGCGCGTGGCGACACCGAAAGCTACGCCGGCCGCAACCGCGTGGCGCTGGACGATGGCCAGAAAGGCGACGATGCCGTGCGCCTGGCCGCCCTGCGCGCCGAGGCCGCTGCACTGCAGCGCCAACCGCGCCGCGCCAGAAGCGGTGCCAATGTCACGCAGATGCACTACGCGCGCAAAGGCATCATCACGCCCGAAATGGAATATGTCGCCATCCGCGAAAACGGCAAGCGCGAGTGGATGGAGCAGTACATGCAGGACGCAGGCCGCGAGCAGCGCCTGGCCGGCAACCCGATGGGCGCGCTGATTCCGAAAATCATCACGCCCGAATTTGTGCGCGATGAGGTGGCACGCGGCCGCGCCATCATCCCGGCCAACATCAACCACCCTGAAGTCGAGCCGATGGCGATTGGCCGCAACTTCCTGGTGAAGATCAACGCCAACATCGGCAACTCGGCCGTCACGTCCAGCATCGACGAAGAAGTGGAAAAGCTGGTCTGGGCCATCCGCTGGGGCGCCGACAACGTGATGGACCTGTCCACCGGCAAGAACATCCACACCACGCGCGACTGGATCGTGCGCAACTCGCCGGTGCCGATTGGCACGGTGCCGATCTACCAGGCGCTGGAAAAGGTGGGCGGCGTGGCCGAAGACCTGACCTGGGCCATCTTCCGCGACACGCTGATTGAGCAGGCCGAACAGGGCGTGGACTACTTCACCATCCACGCCGGCGTGCGCCTGGCGTTCATTCACTTGACGGCCGAGCGGCGCACCGGCATCGTTTCGCGCGGCGGCTCCATCATGGCCAAGTGGTGCATGGCGCACCACAAGGAAAGCTTCCTGTACGAGCATTTTGAAGACATCTGCGACATCATGAAATCGTACGATGTGTCTTTCAGCCTGGGCGATGGCCTGCGCCCCGGCTGCGCATCGGACGCCAACGACGAAGCCCAGTTTGCCGAACTGCACACGCTGGGCGAACTGACGCAAGTGGCTTGGAAACACGACGTGCAAACCATGATTGAAGGCCCGGGCCACGTGCCCATGCACTTGATACAGGCCAACATGACCGAGCAGCTCAAGACCTGCCACGAAGCGCCGTTCTACACGCTGGGCCCGCTGACCATCGACATCGCCCCCGGCTACGACCACATCGCCAGCGCCATTGGCGCCGCCATGATCG
>JAGOCN010000083.1 GCA_017998735.1 Giesbergeria sp. | reverse complement strand
CAGATCCCGGGCCTGGAATTCTTTGAAGTCCCGAGACGCTGCCTGAAATGCTGGCGCACCCACCGGGGTGCGCTTTTTTTTGGCCGTTGCCATGCCGCCCGCCAGCCTGGCAACGGCCCCCGCCTTGTGCAAGGAATGACCCGATGCTGCTCCCCTGTCCCGTTCGCCGTGCCGCTTTGGCACTGGCCCTGTCTGCCGCCTGTGGTGCAGCGCTGGCTGCGGCCCCTGTTGCTGCCGCTGCTGCTTCTTCCAGCGCCGATGCCGGCAGCGCGGCCAGCACGCCCGGCTGGCCCTCCAGGCCCTTGAAAATCATTGTCGGTTTTCCGGGCGGCTCTTCGCCCGATCTGGTGGCGCGCACCCTGGCAGAGCCGCTGTCGCAGCGCCTGGGCCAGCCGGTGGTGGTGGAAAACAAGGTGGGGGCCGGCGGCAACATCGGCGCCGATGCCGTTGCCCGCGCCACCGATGGCCACACCATCGGCGTGATGATCAATGGCAACCTGACGATTGCAAAACTCATCAACCCCAAACTGCCCTTTGACCCCCTGAAAGACCTGGCGCCCGTCAGCCTGATCGGCACTGCGCCGCTGGCCCTGGCGGCACCGGCCAATGCACCCGGCGACACGGCAGCGGCCTTTTTTGCTGCGGCCCGCAGCGCGGGCGACCGCTGGAGCTATGGCACACCGGGCGTGGGCACGGTGGCGCACATCGGCATGGAGCTGCTCAAGGCCAAGGCGGGCCTGCAGCCGGTGCATGTGCCCTACCCCGGCAACCCGCAGGTCATCAATGCCATGCTGGGCGGGCAGATCCAGCTGGCCCTGCTGCCCCCGGCCATGGCCGCCGCGCAGGCGCGTGCCGGCAAGCTGCGCGTGGTGGGCCTGACCTCGGCCAGCCGCAGCACCCTGGTGCCCGAATACCCCAGCCTGGCCGAAGCGGGCGTGAAAGACTTCAACCTGGAAATCTGGAACGCCGTGGCCGCACCGCGCTCGCTGCCCGCGCCCGTGGTGGCGCGGCTGTCGGCGCTGCTGAGCGAGATTGCGCGCACGCCGGAGGTGCGCGCCAAACTGTTCCAGCAGGGCTGGCAGGTCACCGGCACCACCGCCGAAGGCCTGGCGCTGCGCATCCAGAGCGACGCGCGCCTGCTGGGCGATGTCATCCGCACGCGTGGCATCACGGCCGACTGAAGGGGTTTCTGGCTGGCTGGACGGATGAACGGATGAACGGATGGACGGATGAACGGATGGAAAGCTGGACGGCTGGGCACCAGGCCAGCAGCACCGTTTTTGCTGCCAGCCTGCATTTTTGGCAAAAAGTGCCTCCAGCGCTTGTGCAGCCTGCGCCAACAGCTCCTTTTTTTATAGCAAATTCCAGTGTTTTTACAAAAGAATTGGGAGCTGTCCAAGGCGGAAACTGTGCAGGCGCAGCCGGAAACAGGCCGGTGAACGCGCCTGCAGCCGGTGCTTCAAACCTCTGCGCGAAACACCTGCCGGGCGTAGATTTTCTCTGCCTCGGTCAGGCGGCCATGGCCCAGGTGCGTGAAGACGTGGTGCAGTAAGGCCCGGTCAATGTCCATGTCGATGCGCTGGCTGTTCTGGTCCACCACCCCGGACAGGGGTTCGGGTTGCCTGGCAATGAATTCCAGCACGGCAAATTCGATTTCCTTCTGGTCCAGCGCCCGGTGGGGCCGTGCCGGTGAAGCAGGCCCGGCACCCGGTCCGGCAGCGGCATCGAATGAAAAATGGTGTGGTGGCTGCGAGTGCGGCTGCGAATTCTTTTGCTGCGCGGAAGCCTGTAAAGCCTGTGAAGTGTGCGAAGCAGGCGCATAGCGCAGCACCGGCAGCAGATCGGCCTGGCGCAGCATGCCGCTGCGGTCGGCCCGGCTGGTGGTCTCGAAGCTCTGGTGGTGCGCCACGCCGATGTCCAGGTCTTCCACGCCCAGCACGGCAATGCGCACACCGCGTTTTTGCGCCATGTCCATGCCCACCGCCAGATCGCTGTCGCCGGTCAGCAGCACCACATCGCAGATGGCGCGGTGCGTGCTCAGCTCGATCAGGTCGGTGACGATCAGCGCATCCACGCTTTTCTGCTGGCCACTGGCGTTGACCGTGCCAGCGCGAAACTGCACGTCATCGGCATGGGCAAACGCCCTTTGCTGGTGTGTCAGGCCATGCGTCAGCACGCCGTCGTACCAGTAAACGCGCAGCAATTCCTTGCCGCTCAGGTTCAGGACGGCGTGCGCCTTGTCCAGCAACACCTGGACGAGTCTGCCAGGGCTTTCAATGTCCAGATCGGCGCGCGAGGAGCTTTCGCGGTGGCTGATGATTTCAATGCCCTGGCGCAACAGGTAGCCGGCATCGACCATCACTGCAAAACGGTTCATTCATGTACCTTGGGAAAAAATAAACCCCCTGAAAAAGGGGGCAGTTGCCAGCCAGGCGTTGACAGATAGGCGCCTGAAAAGCAGGGGAAATTTTAGCTTGCGGCTGAGGGCCTTTCAGTGCCGCAGCCGTGGCGCGCAGGTGCCTTTGCCCTCCGCACCCGCCTCTCAAGCGGCCTCAACGCGCCTCGTCCAGCAATGTGCGAACGTCGGCGGCCAGCGCCTCGGCGCCGCTGCCGTAGCGCTGGTACACGCGCAGGCGGCCCTCTGGGTCGTAGAGGTAGCTGCCGGCCGAGTGGTCCATGGTGTAGCTGGTGGGGGTTTTGCCGTCCACTTTCTTGTAGTAGATCTTGTAGTCCTTGGCCAGTGCCGGCAGCTGCTCGGGCGTGGGGCGCAGCGCCAGAAAGCTGGGGTCGAAGTTCTGCATGTAGCTTTTGAGCAGCGCCAGCTGGTCGCGCTCGGGGTCCACGGTCACAAAGATGCCCTGCAGCCGTTCGCCGTCCTTGCCCAGCTGCTTTTTGACCTCGGCCAGCTCCTGCATGGAGGTCGGGCACACGTCCGGGCACTGCGTGAAGCCGAAGAACACCACCACCACCTTGCCGGCAAAGTCCTTCAGGCTGCGCTGCTGGCCGTTGTGGTCGGCCAGCTGGAAGTCGCCTGCGTAATCGGCGCCCGTGATGTCCACGCCCTGGAAGGCGACCGGGCTTTTGGAGCATCCGGTCAGAATGGCTGCAGCGCTTATGGACAGTGCGCCAGCAGCTATTATTTTAATAGCATTTCTTTTGAGCATCTTGAAGTGTTGCGCGGCCTGCGGCCGCCCTCAGAAAACATAGTGGTCCACCAGCAGCGCGGCAAACAGCACGCTCAGGTGGACCAGCGAGAAACGGAAGGTCCTGCGCGCCAGCGCGTCCGAGTAGTTGCGCCACAAGGCAAAACCATAAAGGCAGAAGCCGGTGCTCAGCACCACTGCGGTTGCCAGGTAGAGCCAGGAACTCATGCCGTAAATGAAGGGCATCAGGCAGCCGGCAAACAGGATGAGGGTGTACAAAAACACCTGCAGCCGGGTGAACTCATTGCCGTGCGTCACGGGCAGCATCGGCAGGCCCGATTTGCGGTAGTCCTCGACCCGGTACAGCGCCAGCGCCCAGAAATGCGGCGGCGTCCACAGGAAGATGATCAGAAACAGGATCAGCGCCTCCGGCCCGACATCGCCGCGCAGCGCCGCCCAGCCCAGCACCGGCGGCATGGCGCCCGAGGCACCGCCAATCACGATGTTCTGCGGCGTGAGCGGCTTGAGCACCAGCGTGTAGATGACCGCGTAACCCACAAAGGTGGCAAAGGTCAGCCACATGGTCAGCGGGTTGACCCAGACAAACAGCACCACCGAACCGGCCGCGCACAGCGCGGCAGAAAACGCCAGCGCCTGCCGGTCCGACAGCTGCCCCTTGGCGGTTGGCCGCCAGGCGGTGCGCTTCATCTTGGCGTCGATGGTTTTCTCGACCAGGCAGTTGAAGGCAGCCGCCGCGCCGGCCACCAGCCAGATGCCGGCGCAGGCCACCGCCATGGTCAGCAACTGGGATGCGGTGGGCAGGCCCGGCACGGCCAGCACCATGCCGATCAGCGCGCAGAACACGATCAGCTGCACCACGCGCGGCTTGGTCAGCGCGTAGTACTGTGCCACGCGCGAGGGTTCGGTCAGGGAAGGAGGGGAGGAAGTGGCAGCGCTCATACGGAAGCTCGGGTGGCGCGGACGGGCTGCGCAGGGGATTCATCGGGTTGCGGCACGCTGCTGCGCACGGCACTGGTGCTGGCGCTGGCGGTCCAGGCCCAGGCCAGCACCACCGACAGCGCGGCGGCGCCGCCAGTGTGCAGCACGGCGGCCAGCAGCGGCCAGTCCAGCACCACATTGCTCAGGCCGGTCAGGAACTGCAGCAGCGCCAGACCGCCCAGCCAGCGCGCCTGCGACTGCAGCAGGCGCTGCTGTGCTGCATCGCGCTTCTGGCGGGCAGCGCGGCCCAGTTGCCAGGCCAGCACGGCCATGGCCGCCAGCAGGCCATAGGCAAACAGGCGGTGCGTGTAATGGATGGCGGTCAGGGCTGAAAAGTGCAGCGGGCTGCCATCGCTCTGCAGGCCCAGTGCGCGCCAAAGCTCAAAACCCTGGGCAAAGTCCATCACCGGCCACCAGCTGCCCTGGCATTGCGGAAAGGTGTTGCAAGCCAGCACGGCATAGTTGGTGCTGACCCAGCCGCCCAGCGCCACCTGCAGCGCCAGCAGCAGCGCCGTACCCGCCAGCAGCGCCCGCAGGCCCCGGCCCAGCAGCACCGGCAACTGGCCCTGCGCCGCCTGCGACTGGCGCACGGCCTGCATGCACAGCAGCACCAGCAGCACGATGCCGCCCATCAGGTGCAGCGTGACGATGGCCGGAAACAGCTTCATGGTCACGGTGAGCGCACCAAACGCACCCTGCAGGCACACCCACAAAAGCGTGAAGGTCGGCCAGCCGGGGCCAAGCGCAGGGACCGCGCCGGCAAACTGCAGAGCACCGCCGCCACCACTGCCCCGCCGCGCACGCCAGCGCTCGCGCCAGGCCACCACCGCCAGCACGGTGATGAGAAAACCCACGCCGGTTGCCAGGTAGCGGTGCACCATCTCCACCCAGGCCTTGCCGTGCGTGACCGGCCCGCTGGGCAGAGCTTCCTGCGCAGCGGCAATGTGGTTGCGGGCACCCACCGGGCTGGCGCTGCCATAGCAGCCAGGCCAGTCGGGGCAGCCCAGGCCCGAATCGGTCAGGCGCGTGAAAGCGCCAAACAGCACCAGGTCAAAGGTGAGAAACAGCGTCAGCACCGTGAGCGCCTGCCAGCGGCGGCTGCGCCCAGCGCCCCGGTTGCGCCGCCACACCCAGGCCAGCGGCAAAAGCGCAATGGCCGCGCCCAGCAGCAGCATCTGCAGGAGCGGCCCCAGGTCGTACAGCGGCTGGACTGCCGGAGGTGTCACGGCGTGTCCCGCCCGGCGGTGTCCCAGCTGGCCGAGGCGCGCAGCAGGCGCTCCAGGTCGCGCTTGGCGCGGGCGGCGGCAGCAGCGTCGATGCCCGCAGGAAACCGCATCATCCAGTTGCCCATGGGATCGACCACATACAGGTGCTCGGCCAGTGCATGGCCGGCGGCCGGCTGCAACCACTGCGCCAGCGCGCTGGCGTCCACGCGCCGCACGGTGGCCTGCTGCAGCGCCGTTTGCAGGTTGGCCGGCGGGCTGGCGTCGTCGGTGACCAGCCAGACCCAGTCCAGGCGCTGCTTTTCCTTGCCCAGGCTCTCGCGCATCTGGCGCTGCAGGTACAGGTGGTTCTGGCAGGTGGCATCGCAGGCGCCCGAGCCCACGCTCACCAGCAGCCACTGGTGTTTCAGGGCGGTCAGGGGCGCAGGGTCGCTGCCGTCCAGCGCGGTGGTGGTCAAGGCAGCCGGCATGGGGTGCTGGGGCTGCACCAGTTCGCCATAGTTCTTGCGCCCGTCGGGCCGGATGACGTAGTAGGTGAAGTAAGACGCCAGCACGGGCGCTGCGCACACCAGCAGCACGCCCAGCATTTTCCAGCGCGCGTGCGGGCTGCCCTGCGCCGCCGCCACGGCCTGCCCGGCGGGCGGCAGGGTGTGCACGGTCATGCCCAGAGGCTGGGCGCCGGAGGCATCAGGAGCGGGCACCGGAGGCACGGGAGGCGCGGCGTGCGCGGAGTACAGGTCGGACAAGTTGGAACCAGACATAAAGAAAAACCACCAGGCTGCTGAGCCCGAACCATTGAAAAGCGTAACCGTAGTGTTTTTCAACACCGGTCCGGATGGCCGGCCATTCGCGCAGCAGCCCTTCGCTGGCGCCGCCGGTCTGCAGCACGGTCAGGCGGGTCAGTGCCAGACCGGTTTCGCTGCGAAAGGCTTCCAGGTCCAGATTTTGCCGGATGCGGGAAGACCCCGGTGGCGGGGTGTCTGCCCCGGCAAATTCAAAAAGCCGGGAAGGCGGCGGTGCCACCCTGCCCTGCAGCTGCACCGGCCCGGCGGGGGTGTCGATGGAAGGCAGCGCCGTGCGCTCCTGAAAGTTGCGCGCCACCCAGCCGCGCTGCACCAGCACCACCGCGGGGTTGCCCTGCAGCTGCAGCGGTGTCAGCACGAAAAACCCCGGACGCCCGTTCATCTGCCGGTTGTCCAGAAAAACGGTGTGCTGCGGCAGCCACTGCCCCGACAGGGCCACCGTGCGGTGCACCAGCGCCTGCTCTTGCGGGGCCAGTGCGTCGCCTTTGCCTTCACCCTCGCCTTCGACTTTGCCTGCAACCGTGCGGTCCATGGCCAGGCTGCGGCCGTCCAGCAGCGGCAGGCGCGCCTGCGTGTCCACCGCCGTCTGGAAGGCTTCCTTCTGCGCCGCACGGTCCAGCTGCCATCGCCCCAGCGATGCCGTCAGGACCACAGCGGCCAGTGCGGCCACCGTGACCAGCCAGAAACCCGGCTGTGCAAGCTTCGGTGTTTTTTCCGTGTTCACAGGATAATGCGCTCCTTGACATCCTCCCCGCCCTAAAGGGCGGGGATTCCCACTGCTGGCGTGCCATGTCCGGCACGGGAACCCGACTTGTTCAGGATGTTCTTAGCGGCATTCACATCTCTGTCATGCACACAGCCACATTCCGAGCAAGTCCAGCTCCTTATTCCAAGGCCTGCGATACCTTTCGGCCGCGAATCGGGCAGGGCGCCGCA
>JAGOCN010000082.1 GCA_017998735.1 Giesbergeria sp. | reverse complement strand
GCTGATGTAGATAACCTTGCAGCCGGGAGGCTTTGCAGCCCCCTTGCCCAGCCCATCAGCGTGCTGTTGCAAGGCTCACCGGTTAAGCGGCGAGTGCGAAACGTTCGTCGTTTGCAGTTAGTTTTTTTGAATGCAGATTTACGAGCGCCAATCAAGCTCGGCATGCACCACACCGATTCCGAACCCACGTCGAAACCAGGGCAGCCCCATGGAAAAGGATCTTAGGCCAATTCCAGCAATTTCAACAGCTCCAAAGGAGATTTAATTTCTGCATGGGCTCCCCAGTGGTTTGTCAGCGCACCTTTGCCGAGATAACCATAGGTGGCAGCAACGGTGCCCATGCCCGCAGCCTGACCAGCCAGAATGTCACGCTCATCATCGCCCACATAAATGCACTGCCCGGGCGCCAGACCCAGCCGCGCTGCTGCTTCAAGCAAGGGTGCGGGATGGGGCTTTGCATGCGCAGTGGTGTCACCGCACACCACTGCCCCGGCACTGGCAAACAGCGGCATGGTCTGTGTCAGGGGCAAGGCAAACCGGGCAGCCTTGTTGGTCACCACGCCCCAGGCCAACTGGCGCGACAAAATCTGCGCAATCAGTTCCGACACACCGTCAAAAACCACGGTATGCGCTGTCAGACGCGCTTCGTAGTTGCAAAAAAACTCTTCCTTGAATGCCTCGAAGGAAGGGTGCTCTGGCGCCAGTCCGAAGGCCTCGCCCAACATTCCCCGCGCTCCAGCACCAGCCATCGGACGGTAGCGTGCCAGCGGCAGGGAAGGCATGCCTCTATCGGTGCGCATTTTGTCGGCTGCAGCACCCAGGTCGGGAGCGCTGTCCACCAAGGTGCCGTCCAGATCAAAAAGGACTGCGTGGATATTTTGAAACATGGTGGATTGGTGCTTTTTTAGCAGATCGCCTCTGCTCAGGCAGGGCGGCGCGTGGCCAGCAGGTAATTGACGCTGGTGTCCGCACTGAGCCAGTACCTGCGTGTCACGGGGTTGTATTGCATGCCTTTGGTCTGCAGTATGTCCAGCTGGGCAGCGCGGCAGTTCAAAGCCAGCTCGCTCGGCCGGATGAACTTGGCATATTCATGCGTTCCCCGTGGCAGCAGCCCCAGCACATACTCGGCTCCCACAATGGCAAATGCGAACGCTTTTGCATTGCGGTTGATGGTGGAGAAAAAAACCCATCCGCCCGGCTTGACCAGTTGCGCACAGGCACGCACCACCGAACCCGGGTCTGGCACATGCTCCAGCATTTCCATGCAGGTCACGGTGTCGAAACTGCCAGGCTGCTCGTGGGCCAACGCCTCGACGCTGATTTCACGGTATTCAATGTTCGGTGTCTGCGCTTCCAGAGCATGCAACTGGGCCACGCGCAGGGCTTTGGTGGACAAGTCGATGCCCAGCACCTGCGCTCCCTTCAGTGCCATGGAGTCCGCAAGAATGCCGCCGCCGCAGCCCACGTCCAGCACACGCTGGTTTGCCAGGGGCGAAAGCGTGTTGATCCATTCCAGGCGCAGCGGGTTGATTTCGTGCAGCGGGCGAAACTCGCTTTCGCGGTCCCACCAGCGGTGCGCCAGATCGGAAAATTTGGCCAGCTCCAGAGGGTCGGCATTGACATTGTTTTTCATGGGCACCTATTGTCCACCAACTTCAAAAAACCGGGACCATCGCCCTGTTACTGCCAAAACAAGGAAATCCCTTTTTAGACGGCCATGAAAAAAGCCCCGGAAACCGGGGCTTTTGCACAGGCAATCGAAAGATTACTTGGCGTTGCGGGTACCAACCACTTCAATTTCAACGCGGCGGTTCTTGGCACGGCCTTCGCTGGTCTTGTTGTCGGCCACAGGCTGCTTCTCGCCCTTGCCTTCAGTGTAGACACGGTTCTTCTCAATGCCCTTGGACACCAGGTATGCCTTCACAGCTTCAGCGCGGCGCACCGATAGCTTCTGGTTGTAGGCATCGGTACCAATAGAGTCGGTGTGACCCACGGCAATGATGACTTCCAGGTTCAGGCCGCCCACCTTGGAGACGATATCGTCCAGCTTGGCCTTGCCAGCTGGCTTGAGCACCGACTTGTCGAAGTCGAAGAATGCGTCGGCAGCGTAAGTCACCTTGCTGGCAGCCACCGGGGCTGGTGCTGGCGCAGGAGCGGGTGCAGCCGCAGGAGCGGGTGCAACCACTGGGGCTGGAGCAGCGGCAACAGGAGCAACCAGAGCACCGTCGCATCCGGGCGCAGCGGTGGCTGGCGTCCAGAATGCATTGCGCCAGCACAGCTCGTTCGTGCCGTTCTTCCAGACCAGCTCATTGGTGCCGTTCTTCCAGTTGTCGATAGTTTGTGCACCAGCGGCCGTAGCAAGCGCTGCAGAGGCAAACAACATCGCCACTTTGTTCAGTTTATTCATGGTTCTCCTCTTGTGGGAAAAAGCCGCAGACGCGCTGCGAATCAAGGACGCCATCGGTGACCATCACCAAAAACGTTGATTTGATTGTGCCATACGTAACAGCAAGGAAGCTCTGCAGACGCCCTCCGCTCCGTAGGACAGAAGCGTAATAGCCAGTATGTGTTGCGCAACTACTACAAGCGCTTGTGCCTAAAATGGACCTCCCTTGCTGCCCTTGCGATTGCCATGATCCAGTTTGCCAAAGAAACCCTGCCCATCAGCCTAGAAGAAGAGATGCGCCGAAGTTATCTCGACTACGCCATGAGCGTGATCGTGGGCCGGGCCCTGCCGGATGCACGCGATGGCCTGAAGCCGGTGCACCGGCGCGTGCTGTTTGCCATGCACGAATTGAACAACGACTGGAACCGACCTTACAAGAAGTCTGCCCGCATTGTGGGCGATGTGATCGGCAAATACCACCCGCATGGTGACAGCGCGGTGTATGACACCATCGTGCGGATGGCGCAGGACTTTTCGCTGCGCCACATGCTGGTCGATGGCCAGGGCAACTTCGGCTCGGTGGACGGCGACAACGCCGCCGCCATGCGCTACACCGAAATTCGCCTGGCAAAAATCGCCCATGAGATGCTGGGCGACATCGACAAGGAAACCGTCGATTTCGGCCCCAACTACGACGGCAGCGAAAAAGAGCCCTTGGTGCTGCCAAGCAAACTGCCCAACCTGCTGATCAATGGCTCCACGGGCATTGCGGTAGGAATGGCCACCAACATTCCGCCGCACAACCTCAACGAGGTGGTGAATGCCTGTCTGCACCTGCTGGCCAGTCCCGAAGCCACCATCGATGAACTGATGGAAATCATTCCGGCACCCGACTTTCCCACGGCCGGCATCATTTATGGCATTACCGGCGTGAAAGACGGTTACCGCACCGGGCGGGGCCGCATCATCATGCGCGCCAAGTGCCATTTCGAGGACATTGACCGCGGCCAGCGCCAGGCCATCATCGTTGACGAGCTGCCCTACCAGGTCAACAAGAAGACGCTGCAGGAGCGCATGGCAGAGCTGGTGCACGAGAAAAAGCTCGAAGGCATCAGCCACATCCAGGACGAGTCGGACAAGTCGGGCATGCGCCTGGTGATCGAGCTCAAGCGCGGCGAAGTGCCCGAGGTGGTGCTGAACAACCTGTACAAGCAGACGCAGCTGCAGGACACCTTTGGCATGAACATGGTGGCGCTGATCGACGGCCAGCCACGCCTGTGCGATTTGAAAACGCTGATCAGCGTCTTTCTGCAGCACCGCCGCGAGGTCGTCACGCGCCGCACGGTGTTTGAACTGCGCAAGGCGCGCGACCGCGGCCATGTGCTCGAAGGCCTGGCGGTGGCACTGGCCAACATCGACGACTTCATTGCCATCATCCGCAATGCGCCCACCCCGCCGGTGGCCAAGAGCGCGCTGATGGCGCGCAGCTGGGACAGCGCCATGGTGCGCGAGATGCTGACCCGCACGCGCACCGATGGCGGCGCGGTGAACGCCGACGACTACCGCCCCGAAGGGCTGGAGCGCGAATTCGGCATGGGCCAGGACGGTCTGTACCGCTTGTCGGACACGCAGGCGCAGGAAATTTTGCAGATGCGCCTGCAGCGCCTCACAGGCCTGGAGCAGGACAAGATCCTGGCCGAATACAAAGAGGTGATGTCGGTCATTGAAGACCTGCTGGACATCCTGGCCACGCCGGCGCGTGTGTCGACCATCATTGGCGACGAGCTGACCACGGTAAAGACCGAATTTGGCCAGACCAAACTGGGCGCGCGCCGCAGCTTGGTCGAATACAGCGCCCAGGACCTGTCCACCGAAGACCTGATCACGCCCACCGACATGGTGGTGACGCTCAGCCACACCGGTTATATCAAGAGCCAGCCCCTGTCCGAATACCGAGCGCAAAAGCGCGGCGGGCGTGGCAAGCAGGCCACCGCCACCAAGGAAGACGACTGGATCGACCAGCTTTTCATTGCCAACACGCACGACTACATCCTGTGCTTTTCCAACCGGGGCCGGCTGTACTGGCTCAAGGTCTGGGAAGTGCCGGCAGGCTCGCGTGGTTCGCGTGGGCGCCCGATCGTCAACATGTTTCCGCTGCAGGAAGGCGAGAAAATCAACGTCGTGTTGCCGCTCACCGGTGACATGCGCACCTTTCCGGCCGACCGCTATGTGTTCATGTCCACCAGCATGGGCACCGTCAAGAAGACCCCGCTGGAAGATTTTTCCAACCCGCGCAAGGGCGGCATCATTGCCGTCAGCCTGGACGAAGGCGACTACCTGATCGGTGCTGCGCTGACCGATGGCGCCCACGACGTGATGCTGTTCAGCGACAACGGCAAGGCGGTGCGTTTTGCCGAAAACGATGTGCGCGCCATGGGCCGGAGCGCCCGCGGCGTGCGCGGCATGAACCTGGAGCCCGGCCAGAGCGTGATTGCCATGCTGGTGGCCGAAGACGCCACTGCGGAAACCGACGGAACGGAATCAGCCCGCACCAGCGTGCTGACCGCCACCGAGAACGGTTACGGCAAGCGCACCGATATTGCCGAGTACACACGCCACGGCCGGGGCACCAAGGGCATGATTGCCATCCAGCAAACCGAGCGCAACGGCAAGGTGGTGGCCGCCACGCTGGTGCATCCGGACGACGAGATCATGCTGATCACCGACCGCGGTGTGCTGGTGCGCACGCGGGTGAGCGAAATCCGCGAACTGGGCCGTGCCACGCAAGGCGTGACGCTGATTGCACTGGACGAGGGTTCGCAGCTCAGCGGTTTGCAGCGCATTGTGGAAAATGACGCCAATGACACTGCCGGTGCCGACGCAAACGACCTTGCTGCCGATGGTGAAGACGGCGCAGCAAATGCAATTGCAGATGCCGATGCGCTGACAGGCAGCAATGCCGGCGACATGCCTGAGAGCGGCGACAGCAGCAGTGCACTGCCCTCTGATCCCGAGGCCTGAACGCCACCGGGCCTGAGCGTGCCAGCATGGCACACAGGCCTGGCCCGACAGCGACAGCTGCAGCTGGAAAAGCAGAAACCCAGCACTGCAGATTGCAATGCCACTGCATTTCACTATTGATTTCATAGCTGCTGGCGCATGCTACGCAAGCGCTGGAGCCCATTTTGACCATGAATCCGATGCAACGCCCCTACAACTTCTCCGCCGGCCCGGCCGCCATTCCTGTCGAAGTGCTGCAGCAGGCGGCAGCTGAAATGCTGGACTGGCATGGCAGTGGCATGGGCGTGATGGAGATGAGCCACCGGGGCAAGGAATTCGTTTCCATCTGCGAGCGCGCCGAAGCAGATCTGCGCACGCTGCTGGCGGTGCCAGAGCACTTCAAGATCTTGTTCATGCAGGGCGGCGGCCTGGCGGAAAACGCCATCGTGCCGCTGAACCTTTCGCGCGCCGCCACGGTGGACTTTGTGGTCACCGGCAGCTGGAGCCAGAAGTCGCAAAAGGAAGCACGCAAATACGCCGCCGAGGTGAACGTGGTGGCCTCGGGCGAAAACAGCAATTTCACCACCCTGCCCGACCCAAGGCACTGGAATTTGAGCCGCGGCGCGAGCTACCTTCACCTTTGCAGCAACGAGACCATCCACGGCGTGGAGTTTCACGAACTGCCCGACCTGAAGGCGCTGGGCAGCGATGCGCCGCTGGTGATCGACTTTTCCTCGCATGTCGCCTCGCGCCCGGTGGACTGGTCGCGTGTTGGCCTGGCCTTTGGCGGCGCGCAGAAAAACCTGGGGCCGGCGGGCCTGACGCTGGTGGTGGTGCGTGAAGACCTGCTCGGCCACGCGCTGCAGGCCTGTCCGAGCGCCTTCAACTACCAGACGGTGGCCGAACACCACTCGATGTACAACACGCCGCCTACCTGGGCCATTTATGTGGCGGGGCTGACCTTCCAATGGCTGCTGCGCCAGCGCGAGGGCGATGCCACCGGCGTGGCCGCCATGGAAGTGCGCAACCGCGCCAAGGCAGATTTGTTTTACCGCACCGTGGACGCTTCGCCGTTCTACGCCAACAAGGTGGCCACCAACTGCCGCTCGCGCATGAACATTCCGTTTTTTCTGGGCGACGAAACGCTCAATGACGCCTTTCTGGCCGGTGCCAGGGAGCGCGGTCTGCTGCAGCTCAAGGGCCACAAGTCGGTGGGCGGCATGCGCGCCAGCCTGTACAACGCCATGCCGATGGAAGGCGTGCAGGCTCTGGTGGCCTACCTGCAAGAATTCGAGCAGCAGCACGCCTGAGCGGTCTGCGTTCCCCTTCTTCCTTGCCATTGCCCCTGAAACGACCGCCCTTGCTGCCTGCCCTGATGAACACTCCCCAAGCCTCCCCCGACCTGGCCAGCCTGCGTGTGCAGATTGACAACATCGACCAGCAATTGCTGACCCTGCTGAACCAGCGCGCCTTGGTGGCCGAACGCGTCGGCGAAGTCAAGAAGCGCGAAGGCTCGCCGTTCTTTAGGCCCGACCGGGTGGCGCAGGTGATTGAGAAGATCCAGCACGCCAACCCCGGTCCGCTCAAGGGGCTGCATGTGGCGGCCATCTGGCGTGAAATCATGTCGGCCTGTCTGGCGCTGGAATCGCCGCAGCGCGTGGCGGTGCTCGGCCCGGCCGGCACCTTCTGCGAACAGGCGGCGGTGGAATACTTTGGCGGTGCGGCCG
>JAGOCN010000081.1 GCA_017998735.1 Giesbergeria sp. | reverse complement strand
TGCCCACGTCGCTGGCCGCCAGCCGCAGCATCCATGTGCGGCTGCGCAAGCTCTCGGCCCTGACCAGTGCGCTGCTGTGCGCCCTGTGGCGGCGCGCCGACCTGCCGCACAACATGGCGCTGCTGGCAGTCGGCGGTTTCGGCCGCAGCCAGCTGTTTCCGCATTCCGACGTGGATGTGCTGCTGCTGTTGCCCGGCAACACCACGGCGGCCGATGCATCGGCAGTGCAGCAGCCGATTGAAACTTTCATCCAGAGCTGCTGGGATGTGGGGCTGGAAATTGGCGCCAGCGTGCGCACCGTGGGCGAGTGCCTGCGCGAGGCGGCGCAGGACGTGACGGTGCAGACCTCGCTGCTGGAGTCGCGCCGGGTGTGCGGCAACGTGGCGCTGGCGGCGCATTTTCAGGAGCAGTTCATGGCGCACCTGGACGTGCACGCCTTTCGCATTGCCAAGACGCTGGAGATGCAGCAGCGCCACACCAAGTACGAAGACACGCCCTACGCGCTGGAGCCCAACTGCAAGGAATCGCCCGGCGGGCTGCGCGACCTGCAGATGATCTTGTGGATCACGCGCGCTGCCGGTCTGGGCGACAGCTGGCGCGCGCTGGAGGCCAGCGGCCTGGCAACGCCGTTCGAGGTGCGCCAGCTGGAGCGCAACGAAGCCGTGCTGTGCCTGATCCGCACGCACCTGCACCTGCTGGCTGGCCGGCGCGAAGACCGGCTGGTGTTTGATTTGCAGACCGCACTGGCCCAGGCACTGGGTTACCGCTCGGAGCAGGCCGATGGCGTGCGCCTGGCACTGCGCCCGAGCGAAGCGCTGATGCGCCGCTACTACTGGGCCGCCAAGGCGGTGACCCAGCTGACGCAGATTCTGCTGCTCAACATCGAGGAGCGCCTGGCACCACAGCCAGGCGTGCGCCGGCGCATCGACGAGCGCTTTTTTGACAAGGCCGGGCTGATCGACATTGCCGACGACGGGCTTTACCAGCGCGACCCGCACGCCATTCTGGAAACATTTCTGCTCTACCAGGGCAGTGCTGCGCTGCAGAACCTGTCGGCACGCACGCTGCGTGCGCTGTACGGTGCACGCAAGGTGATGGACGGGCATTTTCGGCGCGACCCGGTCAACCGCGCTGCGTTTTTGCGCATCCTGCAGCAACCCGCCGGCATCACGCACGCACTGCGGCTGATGAACCAGACCTCGGTGCTGGGGCGCACGCTGTGGCCGTTTCGCCGCATCGTCGGGCAGATGCAGCACGACCTGTTCCATGCCTACACAGTGGACCAGCACATCCTGATGGTGGTGCGCAATGTGCGCCGTTTCTTTCTTGCCGAGCATGCGCACGAATACCCGTTCTGCTCGCAGCTGGCGGCCGAATGGGACAAGCCGTGGATTTTGTATGTGGCGGCGCTGTTCCATGACATCGGCAAGGGGCGCGGCGGCGACCATTCGCGCATCGGTGCGGTGGCGGCGCGGCGCTTTTGCCGCGAGCACAGTGTGGAGCGTGCCGACGCCCAGCTGATCGAATTTCTGGTGCGCGAGCACCTGACCATGAGCCGCGTGGCGCAAAAGCAGGACCTGAGCGACCTCGACGTGGTGAACGCCTTTGCCCGCCATGTCGGCAGCGAGCGCAACCTGACCGCGCTGTATTTGCTCACCGTGGCCGACATCCGGGGCACCAGTCCGAAGGTGTGGAACGCCTGGAAAGGCAAGCTGCTGGACGACCTGTACCGCAGCGCGCTGCGCACGCTGGGCGGGCGCGCGCCGGGGGCCGCCGCTGCCATCGAGGCGCGCAAGCAGGAAGCGCTGGTGCTGCTGGCGCTTGGCGCGCAGCCTGCCGAAGCCCACCGCGCACTGTGGGACACGCTTGACGTGGGGTATTTCATGCGCCACGAGGCGGCCGACATTGCCTGGCATGCGCGCCACCTGGCACGCCATGTGGGCACCCTTCGGCCAGTGGTGCGCGCCCGCCAGTCGCTGGCCGGCGAAGGCCTGCAGGTGTTGGTCTACACCGCCGACCAGCCAGACCTGTTTGCTCGCATCTGCGGCTATTTCGATGGCGCCGGCTTCAGCATCCTGGACGCACGCGTGCACACCGCACGCAATGGCTATGCCATCGACACCTTCCAGATCGTCAGCCCGGCCCTGCCCGGCCACTACCGCGAACTGGCGCACATGGTCGAGAGCGAACTGGCGCGCAGCATCGAGCGCAGCGGCCCGCTGCCCGAGCCCGGCAAGCGGCGCCTTTCGCGCCGCGCAAAGAGCTTTCCGGTGACGCCGCGTGTGTCGCTGCGCCCGGACGACAAGGCGCAGCGCTGGCTGCTGGGCATATCGGCAAGCGACCGCGCCGGCCTGCTGTACCTGGTGGCGCGGGTGCTGTCGCGCCATGGCCTGAGCGTGCAGCTGGCCAAGGTCAGCACGCTGGGCGAGCGCGTGGAAGACACGTTCCTGCTGCAAGGCCCGGAACTGCAAAGCAATGCACACCAGATCGCGATTGAAACCGAGCTGCTGCAGGCGCTGGCGCCCTGAACGGATTTTCAACGGGTTTTTTTTGGACTTTCTGGCAACTGCACTGATCGACGGTGCAGGCATTCGCAAAAACGCATGTGGGCAGTGCATGCCGCATTGCCTGTGTTGCTCTGCCTTGCAGCCAGACGCTGCACATAATGGCAGAGCCGTACCGGCTTTCAACCGCATTTCTGGAGGAACCCCCCATGTACAAACACCTGCTGCTGCCCACCGATGGTTCGCCCCTGTCCGAGGACGCCGTGCGCCGCGGCGTGCAGTTTGCGCGCCAGCTGGGCGCCAGGGTCACCGGCTTTTATGCCATGCCCGAGTTTGAAGTCGTCTCCTACACCATGGCCATGGTGGACAACAGCAAGGAAACCTTTGGCAGGCAGGCACGCGAGCGGGCAGCCAAGGTGCTGGAAGTGATCACGACCATTGCAGCACAGGAAGGCGTGGAATGCGACACCGTTGCAGTGGCCAGCGACACGCCCTATGCAGCCATCATCAAGACAGCCACCGACCGGGGCTGCGACCTGATCCTGATGGCCTCGCACGGGCGCCGCGGCATCCAGGGCTTCTTGCTTGGCAGCGAAACCAACAAGGTGCTGACGCACAGCACCATTCCGGTTCTGGTGCACCGCTGATGTGATGCTGCAGGCCGGACGCGCCTGCCAGGTGACGCCCCACCCGGCGGCCCGACTTGCGCCGTGCTCTCGATCGTTCAACCGTCGGCAGCTGCCTCAAGCCCCGGAAACAGCACTTCGGTAAATCCCAACTGAGACAGATCGCGCATCCGCACCGGGTAAAGCTTGCCAATCAGGTGGTCGCATTCGTGCTGCACCACACGGGCATGGAAGCCTTCTGCCGTTCTGTCAATAGGCTTGCCCCAGGGGTCAAAACCCCGGTAGCGGATGCGCGTCCAGCGCGGCACCTTGCCGCGCAGCCCCGGCACCGACAGGCAGCCTTCCCAGTCTTCATCCTCTGCATCGCCCAAAGGCTCCACCACCGGGTTGACCAGCACGGTGCGCGGCACCAGTGGCCGGCCTGGGTAGCGCGGATTCAAATCATTGGAGCCAAACACCACCACCTGCCAGTCGGCACCAATCTGCGGCGCTGCCAGCCCTGCTCCATTGGCCGCCTGCATGGTGTCGTGCAGGTCCTGCACCAGCTGGTGCAGGCCAGCGGTGTCAAACACCGGCACGGGCCGGGCCACGCGCAGCAAGCGCGCATCGCCCATTTTCAAAATGGTGTGGACAGTCATGGCAAAAAAACCTGGTGCAAGAATCAAGGCAAAGGCGCTGGGCATAAACGGAAAAAACAGCATAACTCGCCTTGGAGAAATACTCTTTTTTGCACTGCACCGGTTCTGCCGAAACCAGTTTCCAGAAAACATGAAAGTGGTTTTTCACAACCTGGCCGGAGAACCAAGGCACATGCTGTGTCCATCCGGATGCATGCACAATCCAGACCCATGCGCCAGACGGCATCTGCCATGCAGCGCGCTGCCTGCCATGCCCCCGCAAGACGACCCTTCCGCACCCATTCCGCCGCCTCCTGTGCATCCACCGTTGCCGGCGCCGGCGCGCTGGTTGCTGTTGGTGCTGGCCGTGGCCAGTCTGGTGCTGGGCGTGGTGGGCATTTTTGTGCCCGGACTGCCCACCACGGTTTTCATTCTTCTGGCCGCGTGGGCAGCAGCGCGCAGTTCGCCGCGCCTGCACGCATGGCTCTGGTACCACCCGCTGTTTGGCACCATGCTGCGCAACTGGGCACAGGGCGGATGCGTGGCACGCCGTGCCAAATGGAGCGCCACCCTGCTGATGGGTCTGTGTGCCGCTGTAATCTGGGCAGTCAGCTTGCGCTGGTGGATTGCAGCCGTGGCAACGGGCTGCATGGCGCTGGTGCTGGCATGGCTGTGGCTGCGCCCTGAACCTGCACCGTAAAAGTGCCCTTTACTTCCTGTGTTGCGCACGAAGCGCTAAAGAATCACAAAGCATAAAAATGGAACTTCCACGGAAAATTCCATTTTTCTGTGTATATAATCTAAGTCTTGTTGTTCCTCGATAGCTCAGTTGGTAGAGCGCCGGACTGTTAATCCGTAGGTCCCTGGTTCGAGCCCAGGTCGAGGAGCCAAAAATTCAAGACGCTGCTGCAAAAGTGGCGTTTTTTGCGTCAGCTTGTTGATGCAATCCAATCCTCTCATTCCTCGATAGCTCAGTTGGTAGAGCGCCGGACTGTTAATCCGTAGGTCCCTGGTTCGAGCCCAGGTCGAGGAGCCAGCACGCACTGGAACTCCAGTCAAAAAAAGAGCCTTCTGCAAAGAAGGCTCTTTTTTCGTTGGGGCAAGGTAAATTCCGGTTGAAGCAAAGCAAATCTCGCTTTGCTGCGTTGCCTGACCATTCCCGCCGCTCTTTATCTGCTGCCCTCAAGAACAACCCCCATTGCGACCGGTTTTTGCGGGGTGTTGCCACTACCTTGGGTATGCATCGCAGCTGAACATTACCTGCCCTGAAACAAAAAAGCCCTGCCATCCAAAAGATGGCAGGGCTTTTCATTTAACTGGGGTGGCTGATGGGGCTCGAACCCACGACAACAGGAATCACAATCCTGACTTTTTTGTATTTCATTGTGTTGATTTAAGCGATACAATCAATGCAAATCAACAGGTTGTGCTATTCCCACTGGATGAATGAACAGCCGCAGTGTTGATTGATATTCCCCAAAATTGGGGGTTTTTGGCTACATGGTGGCTACATGGACAGCCCGTGTAGCCAAAACAGACCGAGAACAGTCAACATGGCCCGCCCAAAAAAGACCGATGCACCAGACCTGAGCGAACGGGTGAACCTGACCGCAGGCGTGATAGAGCGCCTGACCTGCCCGAACGGCAAGCAACAGGCATTCATGCGTGACAGCGAAGCACCTGGCCTGCGTGTGCGCGTGACTGCTGCCGGGGCCAAGTCCTTTGTTTATGAGGCAAAGCTGAACCGGCAAACCATCCGCCGCACTATTGGCGATGTGAAACTGTGGAGCATCGAACAAGCCCGCACCGAAGCCCGCCGCCTTGCCGTGGTGCTGGACGGTGGGCAAGACCCACGCGAGATAGAGCGCCAGCAACTGGCAACCAAGGCCGCAGAAAAGGCCGCAGCGACTGCGCAAGTGGAAGCTGACAAAGTGGCCGCTGTGACCATGGGCGAAGTGTGGGCAGCCTACATTGAACAGCGCCGCCCATTCTGGGGTGAACTGCACTACCGTGACCATATCGACAAGGCCAAGGCTGGAGGGCTGCCGTCCGGCCGCCGTGGGGGTGGCAAGCAACTGACCAAGCCGGGGCCGCTGGCTGCCTTGATGCCGCTGGCGCTGAAAGACCTTGACCAAGCCACCATTGAAAGATGGGCCTCTGATGAAGGCAAAACCCGCCCATCGTCTGCCCGGCTGGCATGGCGCCTGCTGACTGTGTTTCTGACCTGGTGCGCAGAGCAACCCGAATATGCAAACCTGCTGCCGGACAAGAACCCTGCCAAGACCAAGAAGGCACGCGAAGCATTGGGTAAGGCAGGCACAAAGTCGGACGTGTTGCAACGTGGGCAGTTGGCTGCTTGGTTTGCCGCCGTGCGCCAGATTCAAAACCCCGTCATATCGGCCTGCCTGCAAACCATGCTGCTGACCGGCGCCCGCCCTGGTGAAGTGTTGGCGCTGCGCTGGGAGGACGTCAATACCCAGTGGAAGGGAATCAGCATCCGGGACAAAGTGGAAGGCACACGCGAGATTCCCGCAACGCCCTACATGCTGCACCTGCTGGCTGCCCTGCCCCGCCGCAATGAATGGGTGTTCCCCAGCCACACCAGCGCCAGCGGCTGCCTGACCGAACCCAACAACCCGCACACACGCGCCTGCAAAGCTGCTGGCTTGGAAGGGCTGACCCTGCACGGCCTGCGCCGCTCGTTCAAAAGCTTGACCGAATGGCTGGAGGTGCCTGTGGGCGTGGTGGCGCAGATTCAAGGCCATAAGCCTAGCGCCACTGCTGAAAAGCATTACACCGTGCGCCCGCTGGAACTGCTGCGCGTACACCACGAGCGCATCGAGGCATGGATTCTGGAACAGGCCGGGGTGCAGTTCGATACCCAGGCCGCACCTGGTGCGCTGCGCGTGGTGGGTTGAAAATAGCAAAAAAGCTATGATATGAATACTTGGACAGTGACGCTGCACCCGCAGGCAGAACCTGAACTGAAGGCGCTTCCTGCCGACATGCAGGCCCGGTTTTTGCACATTGCCGAACTGCTGCAGGACTTTGGCCCGCAGCATGTGGGGCTGCCGCACATACGCCCGCTGGAGGGCAAGCTGTGGGAAATGCGAATGCAAGGCCGTGACGGTATCGCCCGCGCCGTGTATGCCGCCATCCAAGGCCGCCGCCTGCTGGTGCTGCATGTGTTTGTGAAGAAAACCCAGACCACGCCCCGCAGTGCATTGCAAACCGCCCGCAAGCGCCTGGAGGCCGCAACATGAAAACCCTGAAAGACATCAAACGCGAATTGCTGGCAAACCCCGCAACCCAGGCTGCCTATGAAGCGCAGGCGCCGGAATTTGACATGGCACGCGAGCTGATAGCCGCCCGC
>JAGOCN010000080.1 GCA_017998735.1 Giesbergeria sp. | reverse complement strand
CGCCGCCGGGCATCTTCCAGGGCGTTTTCCCGGCTGCCGGCGGCAGGCGGTGAGGGATCGGAAGGCAGTTTCATGCACCGGACTCCGTTGACAGAAGCTGGCGCACGGCCGCCAGGTCGCCCCGGGGCGTGCGGCCCTGGCTGTCGGCGCGCAGCGCGCCGCGCTGGTCGTCCAGGTCGTACACCAGCAGGTGGATGCCGACCAGGGTGCTTAGCGCCGGGCAGGAAACCACCACGCTCAAGGCCTCCACCGGGCGGCCATGCATGCCCTGCACCGTGGTCGGCTCGTAACTGATGCGCTGGTCGATGAGGGCAATCTCGGCCGACTTGCTGTCGTCACAGAACAGTTGCACGTAAATGTCGGACAGGCGCGTGGCTGTGCCATGCCAGACCGCCCCGGCCAGGTAGGGGCGAAACGGCTGCATGCGTTCCATCCACTCCACGGCCAGCTGGCGCAGCACGCGCAGCTCGTGGGGCTGGGTGTCGCCGCAAAAGACGGTGAGGTGCTCGCGCACCGCCGCTTCCAGCAGCTGGTTGTCGGGCAGGGGGGTGCGTGTCGGCAGTCCGAGCTGCTTGAGTGCGCGGCGCTTGGCCGGACCGTATTCCAGGCCCTCTTCCACCACCATGGAAGCGGCGGTCTGGGCAATTTCGGACGCAAGGGATGTGTGGTTGTTCATGGGTCGGGCTCCGCAAGCGGGCATTGTGGCCGCAACAGCACCGGCCGCCCCGGACGGCGGCAAACGCCCCTGCAAAAAACCCGCAACAGCCGCTGTTGCCCGGAACAGCAAACTCTTTTTTTGATAGCAGGTGGCGCATGCAGAACGTGCGCTGCAGGCTGTTTTGGCACTTGCAGGCCTGGTGTGCCGCCTTAGAATCGGCGCCCATGCACCTACACATCCTTGGCATTTGCGGCACCTTCATGGGCGGTCTGGCGGCACTGGCGCGCGAGGCCGGCCACCGCGTCACCGGCTGCGACGCCGGCGTGTACCCGCCGATGAGCGACCAGCTGCGCGCGCTTGGCATTGACCTGATCGAAGGCTTTGGTGCCGACCAGCTGGCGCTTGCCCCGGACATGTTCGTGGTCGGCAATGTGGTCAGCCGTGCCCGCCTGCCGGACGGCACACCGAAGTTTCCGCTGCTCGACGCCCTGATGGACGCCGGCGCGCCCTACACCAGTGGCCCGCAGTGGCTGGCCGAACATGTGCTGCAGGGCCGCCATGTGCTGGCCGTGGCCGGCACGCATGGCAAGACCACCACCACCGCCATGCTGGCGTGGGTGCTGGAATGCGCCGGCCAGTCGCCCGGTTTTCTGGTCGGCGGCGTGCCGCTGAATTTTGGCGTCTCGGCCCGCCTGGGTGCGCCGGTGCGCCCGCAGGCGGGGGCTGGCCCGGTCGGCAGTGCGCCGCTGTTTGTCATTGAGGCCGACGAATACGACAGTGCGTTTTTCGACAAACGCAGCAAGTTTGTGCACTACCGCCCGCGCACTGCCGTTTTGAACAACCTGGAATTCGACCACGCCGACATCTTTGACGACCTGCCGGCCATCGAGCGCCAGTTCCACCACCTGGTGCGCACCGTGCCGCCGTCCGGGCGCGTGGTGGCCAATGGGTTGGAAGAAAGCCTGGCGCGCGTGCTGCATGCCGGCTGCTGGAGCGAGGTGCGCAGCTTTGGCGCGGCCACCAGCGATTTCACCGCGCAGGGCGAACCCCATGACTTTGACATCCTGCAGCGCGGGGCTGTGGTGGCGCACCTGCGCTGGAGTTTGAGCGGCGTGCACAACCAGCTCAATGCGCTGGCGGCCATCGCGGCAGCAGAGCATGTGGGCGTGTCCCCAGCGCAGGCAGCCGAGGCACTGGCCACGTTCCAGAACGTGCGCCGGCGCATGGAGCTGCGCGGCAGCGTGCAGGGCACCACCGTGTACGACGACTTTGCCCACCACCCCACCGCCATCCGCACCACGCTGGACGGCCTGCGCCGCCAGCTGAGCGCCGGGGCGCGCATCCTGGCGGTGTTCGAGCCGCGCAGCAACACCATGAAGCTCGGCGCCATGAAAGCGCAGCTGCCCTGGGCGCTGGAGCAGGCCGACCTGTCGTTCTGCCACACTGCCGGGCTGGACTGGGACGCCGCCGCCGCCCTGGCGCCGCTGGGCGCCAGCGCACAGACCGCCGGCCAGATCGACCAGCTGCTGGAGCAGGTGCTGCAGGCCGCGCAGCCGGGCGACCACATCGTCTGCATGAGCAACGGCGCCTTTGGCGGCGTGCATGGCCGGCTGCTGGACGCGCTGCAGGTGCGCATGGGCTGAGGGTGGGCGAGCGGGTGGACGAAAGGGCGGGTTTGTGGAGGGTGCTGAAAAATTTCATCCATCCACCATTTGATGCCTGACCCCTGACCCCTGACGCCTGAAGCCAGCCAACCCAAAGGCGCTATTGCGGCGGCCTGCAGTCGGCACCTTCTTCCTGCGGTGAAAATGCTATTGAAAGCATAGCTGCTGGCGCACAGCCAGCAAGCGCTGGAGGCCATTTTGGCCAGATTTTTTCTGACAGTCCTGCCCTTGCAGGGCGCTCCGGCACGGGCCAATCAGTAGGTGATGGCCATCGACGGCACGTCCACCCGCACCACCGGCTTGCCCAATGCTGCGCTGGTGGCGCGGGCAAAGTCCATGGACCATGCCGGGTCGGCAAACCGGCCGGCGCCGGCGGCCATGGCCACGGTCAGCACCTTGTCGGCCGTCAGCACCTTGCCGCTGGCGCGCAGCGGCTCGCATTCCAGTGCAATGAACTGCGTGTCCAGCCAGTGCCTTGCCAGCTCGTTGTCCAGAGGCGCCTGGCCTTCCAGGTCAAAACGGTGTTCCTGCTGGAGCGAAAGGGTGACGGAGACTTCACGGCGCATGGCAATCTTCCTGGGTCAAAAGGGGGGTCCGAAAAAAGGCAGGAGGGCCTGAAAGCCCCCGAAACCCCAGCTTACACCGTGGCCGCAGCCGCACCGGCCGCAGCCTTTCCGGTAGCTGGCAGCTGCTGTGGCTGCTGCTGATTGCGCCGTGCCTGCACCGCAGCAGCCAGCTCTGCCAGCGACTGCAGCGAATCTTCCCAGCCCAGGCAGGCATCGGTGATGCTCTTGCCGTACTCCAGCGCGCTCGGCAGGTCCTTGCCGGCGGTGAACTTCTGCGCGCCTGCCTGCAGGTGGCTTTCGATCATCACGCCAAACACGCTGTGCGAGCCGCCGGCGATCTGCGCGGCAATGTCGCTGGCCACGTCCTTCTGCTTTTCATGCTGCTTGCTGCTGTTGGCATGGCTGCAGTCCACCATCAGCGATGCCGGCAGCTTGGCGGCGACCAGGTCCTGGCAGGCGGCGGCCACGCTGTGCGCGTCGTAGTTGGGTGCCTTGCCGCCGCGCAGGATGACGTGGCAGTCGGGGTTGCCCTCGGTGTCGACAATCGCCACCTGGCCGCTTTTGTGCACCGACAGAAAGTGGTGGCTGCGGCTGGCCGACTGGATCGCGTCGGTGGCAATGCGGATGTTGCCGTCGGTGCCGTTCTTGAAGCCGATCGGCGCCGACAAACCTGAGGCCAGCTCGCGGTGCACCTGGCTTTCGGTGGTGCGCGCGCCAATGGCACCCCAGCTGATCAGGTCGCCGATGTACTGGGGCGAGATCACGTCCAGGAACTCGCTGCCGGCCGGCACGCCCAGGCGGTTGATCTCGATCAGCAGCTGGCGTGCAATGCGCAGGCCTTCGTCGATGCGGTAGCTCTCGTCCAGGTAGGGGTCGTTGATCAGGCCCTTCCAGCCCACCGTGGTGCGGGGCTTTTCAAAGTACACGCGCATCACGATTTCCAGCGTGTCCTGGTACTGCTCGCGCACGGCCTGCAGGCGGCGTGCGTAGTCCAGCGCAGCCGCCGGGTCGTGGATGGAGCACGGGCCGATGACCACCAGCAGGCGGTCGTCCTGGCCGCGCATGATGCGGTGGATGTTCTGGCGTGTCTGCGACACCAGCCCTTCGACCGCCGTGGCGCGGATCGGGAAAAAGCGGATCAGATGCTCGGGGGGTGGCAACACGGTGATGTCCTTGATACGTTCGTCGTCGGTCTGGCTGGTTTTCTCGACGCTGCGGTACCAGGAATCACTGGTGGCGGGGGTGTTGTGGGCCGTCATGGGAGCATCCTCTCGTGGGGTAGGGGGAAAAAAGCAGAAAAGGAAAGAAGGGGAGAAAGAAAAACCGCTTAAAAAACAAAAAACCGCCGGGCTTTGCAGCATCGGCGGTTGGTAGGAAGGTGTTCAGGTGCTTGCGCGCTGTGGCCTCTCATCCGCCAGGGACTGAGACGTAAAACCAAAAGTGGAAAGCGCTGCGCAGTTGCATGGGGCGCAATATAGCACAGCCGCGCTGCACTGCAGCATGTGAAACCGGCGCTGCTGCAGCCTTCTGGCGCGCCCAGCGGCACGCTTTGGCTTTCTTTTCCGCAGGTGCTGCGCAAATTACTGGGCTCCAATCTAGCGCACTGATCAGGGGGCAATACCAACAATCACCAGAGGCACAGATGGCACGCCGCGCCCATTACGAATCACGTTGTACAACTCTCCTTCGTAGTACCCAGGGCCAGACGACATATCTGACTGCAACGCCTTCATCGGCAGAATCTCAATGCCGACATCGATCTGATCGCGCACATAGAAAGCCAGATGCTTCACAAAAAGGTCGTAGGCGACGAATGCATATTTGCCAAATTGCACCTCAATGGCGACGCGATCCTTGACGAAATCCGTCTGGTTGTAACTCAGGATTGGTTTTCTGCCCGTTTTGCTGATGGCAGCCTTTTGTTCGTCGGCAGGCATCGGCAAGGTTTGGCGAATGAGTTTCTCATCATCCGTCACCCAATAAGTCACCCGGCTCTCGGTCCACTCTTTCGCAGACAATCTTTGGTGAAATTGCCGGTTCATGTCGATGGGGCTGTATTTCGCTTCCCCCTTCATGCGCGACTCTTTGCTGACTTTGGTTTTGCACTGGGTCGCGTCGATGTCGCCGATCACGTCAAGGACTTCCAGCCATAAGTTCTTTTTGTGTACGAGCAAGTATTCAAGGCCATTTAAATGTGAATATGTTTTCACGATTTTCATCAAGTGCCTTCGTATTTTTTTCGGTCTTCTTCCACCAATCGCTCTTGCTGCCATACCTCTTGGCGGGGGGTGTTCCACACATTCGTTGTCAGCGACTTTCCAGCGTCGGCAGGGTTGTAAACCGGCGTGTGCATTGCGCGCACCGGCAGCAGGCCCTCCATGGCTTGCTTGACGCGCGAACGCGCGATTTCTACATACACCGGCATCTTCTCGGATCCGCAGCCTCGGCGACCACGCAGCACAGCCGAAGCAACTGTGGTGCCCACCCCAAGAAAGGGGTCGAGAACCCAGTCATCTTTGTCAGACAGCGACAAAACCAATCGGTCTACCAACTCCACGGGAAATTGGCAAGGGTGCATTGTTTTTTCAACGTGGTTGTTTTTGACGTTTGGGATTATCCAAACGTCACCTGGATTCTTGCCCAGTGGATTTCCCGAGAGCTGGCCAGCCTTAGCCCCTTTGAAATGTTTTTTTCCAGGGTACTTTTGCGGGACACGGATGGGATCAAGATTGAACTTGTAGGTATCGCCTTTTGTAAACCACAGAATCGTCTCATGCCGCCCTGACAATCGCTTGGAGCAATGCAGCCCATGCTCAAAATGCCAGACTATGCGGTTGCGTAGCTTGAGCCCGTGTTTGGTAAACAGCGGGTACAAAACGATGTCCAATGGCACGACCTCGCCATCCACCACAAAATTGCCCACCTGCCAGCAAATACTACCTCCAGGTGATAAAACACGAACACATTCGTCAATTACCTTGGCTTGCCACTCTAAATATTGCTCAAGGTGAACTCGTTTCTCATATACCTTGCCAAGGTTATAAGGCGGCGAGGTGACGATGAGTTGGATAGAAGCACTGGGCAGGCTAGCGAGCAAATTTTCACAGCCGCCGTTGTAAACCACTGCTCGCGCATTTGCATCAAACACTTCCAGCAAGCCTGGTGCTTCTTGGGCGGGCAACTCTAAGCCTAACTTGCCAGATTTCTTTCTACTCCGCTCTTGGTCGTTGTCGTCCGAAGGCGCAATAACTGCGCTCATGCCGTGCCGCCCACGGTCAGGCCTTCGATGCGGATGGTGGGTTGGCCCACGCCCACGGGCACGCTCTGGCCTTCCTTGCCGCAGGTGCCCACGCCGCTGTCGAGCTTCAGGTCGTTGCCGATCATGCTGACCTTTTTCAGCGACTCGGGGCCGCTGCCGATGATGGTGGCGCCCTTGACCGGGTACAGGATCTTGCCGTTTTCCACCCAGTAGGCTTCGCTGGCCGAGAACACGAACTTGCCCGACGTGATGTCCACCTGTCCGCCGCCAAAGTTGGTGGCATACAGGCCTTTCTTGATGCTGGCGACGATTTCCTCCGGGTTCCTGTCGCCGCCGAGCATGTAGGTGTTGGTCATGCGCGGCATGGGAATGTGCGCATAGCTTTCGCGCCGGGCGTTGCCGGTGGACGCCACGCCCATCAGGCGGGCATTGAGCGAGTCCTGCAGATAGCCTTGCAATATGCCGTCTTCGATCAACACATTGCGCTGGCTGGCGTGGCCCTCGTCGTCCACATTGAGCGAACCGCGCCGGTCGTTGATGGTGCCGTCGTCCAGCACCGTGACGCCCTTGGCCGCCACGCGCTGGCCGACCCGGCCGCTGAAAGCCGACGAGCCCTTGCGGTTGAAGTCGCCTTCCAGCCCGTGGCCAATGGCCTCGTGCAGCAGGATGCCGGGCCAGCCGGGGCCCAGCACCACGGTCATTTCGCCGGCCGGGGCCGGGCGCGATTCGAGGTTGACCAGCGCGGCGTTGACCGCCTCGTCCACGTATTTGGTGATTTGCGCGTCGTCAAAGTACGCCAGGCCAAAGCGCCCGCCGCCGCCGGCCGAGCCGACCTCGCGGCGCCCGCCCTGCTCGGCAATCACCGTCACCGACAGGCGCACCAGCGGGCGCACATCGGCGGCAAGCAGGCCATCGGCGCGTGCCACCAGCACCACGTCGTATTCGCTGGCCAGCCCGGCCATGACCTGCGCCACACGCGGGTCCTTGTTGCGCGCGCGCTGCTCGACCTGCTCCAGCAATTTCACCTTGGCGGTGCTGTCCAGGCTGGCAATCGGGTCCAGGCCGGGGTAAAGGCTGCGGCTTTGCGCCACCTTGCTGCGCGCCACCTTGGCGCGGCCATTTTTGGCCTGCGCGCCAATCGAGCGCACCGTGCGGGCGGCGTCCAGCAGCGACGCTTCGGAAATGTCGTC
>JAGOCN010000079.1 GCA_017998735.1 Giesbergeria sp. | reverse complement strand
CGCAGCAGCCGCACCAGCGCCCTGGGGTACAGCACATGCTCCTGCGCCAGCACACGGGCGGCCAGGGTGTCGGGCGTGTCGCCGGGCAGCACCGGCACCACGGCCTGGTCGACGATCGGGCCGGCGTCCAGTTCGGCGGTGACCTGGTGCACCGTGGCACCGGCCACCGTGCAGCCGGCGGCCAGGGCGCGCTGGTGTGTGTGCAGCCCGGTGAACGCCGGCAGCAGCGAAGGGTGGATGTTCACCAGCCGCCCGGCGTAGTGCTGCACAAAACCGGCCGACAGGATGCGCATGAAGCCGGCCAGCACCACCAGCGCGGGGTTGTGCTGGTCGATCAGCGCCGCCAGGGCGGTGTCGAAGGCTTCGCGGCTGGCAAACTGCCGGTGGTCCAGCACGCCGGTGGCAATGCCCTCGGCACGCGCCAGCGCCAGCCCGCCGGCGTCCTGCCGGTTGCTCAGCACGGCCACAATGCGCGCTCCCAAAGTGCGCTCCCAGTGCTGCTGCTGCGCGCTGCGCACAATGGCGGCCATGTTCGAGCCGCCGCCGGAAATCAGAATCACGATGTTTTTCATTTGACCGGAATTATCCCTGCCATGCCCTTTGATCCCGCCCAACGCCCCCTGTCCCTGACCGAAGCCCGCGTGCTTGGCACGCTGATGGAAAAGGCACGCACCGTGCCCGACAGCTACCCGCTCAGCCTGAACGCCGTGGTCACCGGCTGCAACCAGAAAACCACGCGCGACCCGGTCATGAACCTGTCCGATGGCGAGGTGCAGCAGGCGCTGGACGCGCTGCGCCACCTGGGCCTGGCGATGGAGCAAAGCGGCGGGCGCACCACCCGCTGGGAGCACAACTTCCAGCGCGGCGTGGGCGTGCCCGAGCAGTCGGCTGTGCTGCTGGGCCTGCTGCTGCTGCGCGGCCCGCAAACGGCCGCCGAGCTGCGCATGAACGCCGAGCGCTGGTACCGCTTTGCCGATGTGTCCTCGGTGGAAGGCTTTTTGAACGAACTGCAGGAACGCAGCGCGGAAAAAGGCGGGCCACTGACCCTGCTGCTGCCACGCGCACCCGGCGCGCGCGAACCGCGCTGGGCGCAGCTTTTGTGCGGGCCGGTCGATGTGTCCGCCCTGGCCGCCGGCGCCAGCGGGGGCGCCCCCGCTGCCGGCGGCCTGCAGGCCCGCGTGGAGGCGCTGGAAAGCGAGGTGGCGGACCTGCGCGCCCTGGTGCAGCGGCTGTGCAGCGAACTGGGGCTGGAGCCTGCGCCGGTGCAGGCACCCCTGTCACCGCCCGGACAGGATTGAAACGAACGCCCGTGCTAAAAACCGTGTTTTCGTGCCAGCATGGCACAGCACAGGAGGCAGCGCGTGGACCTTGCATTTACCCCCGAAGAACAGGCATTCCGCCAGGAAGTGCGCACCTGGGTGGGCAGCCACCTGCCCCCCGAACTGGCGCACAAGGTGCACAACGCGCTGCGCCTGACGCGCGACGACATGCAGGGCTGGGCCAAAATTCTGGGCAAAAAAGGCTGGCTGGCCTTTGGCTGGCCCGCAGAATTTGGCGGCCCCGGCTGGACCGCGGTGCAAAAGCACCTGTTTGAAGAGGAATGCGCGCTGGCCGGTGCGCCGCGCACCATTCCCTTCGGCCCGGTGATGGTGGCGCCGGTCATCATGGCCTTTGGCACGCCCGAGCAGCAGCAGCGCTTTCTGCCCGGCATTGCCAGCGGCGAAGTGTGGTGGAGCCAGGGCTACAGCGAGCCCGGCGCCGGCTCGGACCTGGCGTCCCTGAAAACCCGCGCCGAGCGGGTGGGCGACAAGTACATCGTCAACGGCCAGAAGACCTGGACCACGCTCGGCCAGTACGGCGACTGGATGTTCAACCTGGTGCGCACCAGCACCGAAGGCAAGCCGCAAACCGGCATCAGCTTTTTGCTGCTGGACATGAAAAGCCCCGGCGTCACGGTGCGGCCGATCAAGCTGCTGGACGGCGAGTGCGAGGTCAACGAAGTGTTCTTCGACAACGTCGAGGTGCCGGCCGAAAACCTGATCGGCGAAGAAAACAAGGGCTGGACCTATGCCAAGCACCTGCTCAGCCACGAGCGCACCAACATTGCCGATGTGAACCGCAGCAAGCGCGAGCTGGAGCGCCTCAAACGCATTGCCCAGCGCGAAGGCGTGTGGGACGACCTGCGATTTCGCGACCAGATCGCGCTGCTGGAAGTGGACATCGTGGCGCTGGAGATGATGGTGCTGCGCGTGCTCTCGGCCACCAGCACCGGCAAGAATTCGCTGGACATTGCCGGCCTGCTGAAGATTCGCGGCAGCGAGATCCAGCAGCGCTACAGCGAACTGATGATGCTGGCCGCCGGCCCCTTTGCCCTGCCCTTCATCGAAGAGGCCATGGAAGCGGGCTGGCAGGGCGACTTTCCGGGCGGCGAGGTGGGCAATGCGCCACTGGCATCGCAGTATTTCAATCTGCGCAAGACCACCATCTACGGCGGCAGCAACGAGGTGCAGCGCACCATCGTCGCGCAGACCGTGCTTGGCTGAACAGGAGACAGACCATGGATTTCGAGTTTTCCGAAGACCAGCAGCAGCTGCGCGAGGCGGTGCGCCGCTGGGTGGAAAAAGGCTACAGCTTTGAGCGCCGCCGCAGCACCGTGGACGCCGGCGGCTTTGACCGCGCCGCCTGGAACGAACTGGCCGAGCTGGGCCTGACCGCCCTGACCGTGCCCGAGCAGCACGGCGGCCTGGGCCAGGGCGCCGTGGACGCCATGGTGGTGATGGAGGAACTGGGCCGGGGCATGGTGGTGGAGCCACTGGCACAGGCCTTCATTGCCGGAGCTGTGCTGGGCCAGTACGCGCCTGCCGATCTGCAGGCCGCCTGGCTGCCGCGCATTGCCAGCGGCGACGCCCTGGTGGTGCTGGCGCAGCAGGAACGCAAGGCCCGCTACCGCCTGGACGTTTGCGAGGCAAAAGCGGCTCCAGCGCAGGCCGGGCATACGCTGACAGCTATCAAAAGTGCAGTGCCTGCGGGCGACCAGGCCGACGCCTTCATCGTGCCTGCCCTGCTGGACGGACAAATGGCGCTGTTTCTGGTGGAGCGCAGCGCCAGTGGTGTGGCCACGCAGGGTTACGGCACGCAGGACGGCAGCCGCGCCGCCGAGCTGCACCTGGACAACGCACCGGCGCTGCTGATTACCACCGACGGCCTGGCCGCGCTGGAGCTGGCGGTGGACACCGGCATTGCCAGTGTCTGCGCCGAAGCGGTGGGCGTGATGGACCAGGCGGTGCTGCTGACAGCCGACTACATGAACCAGCGCAAGCAGTTCGGTGTGCCGATTGCCAGCTTTCAGGCACTGCGCCACCGCATGGCGGACGTGAAGATGCAGCTGGAACTGGCCCGTTCCATGGGCTACTACGCCAGTTTGAAGCTGGGCGCGCCGCACGGCGAACGCCGCCAGGCCATGGCGCGCGCCAAGGTGCAGCTGGGCCAGTCGATGCGCTTTGTGGGCCAGCAGTCGGTGCAGCTGCACGGCGGCATTGGCGTGACCGACGAGTACATCGCCAGCCACTACTTCAAAAAGCTCACGCAGCTGGAAATGACCTACGGCGACACACTGCACCACCTGGGCGAGGTGTCTGCGCGCATGCAGGACACTGCGGGCGTGTTTGCCTGAAGGGTTCAAGGGTTCACGCACTGCGCAGCCTGCAAGGGGCTGCGCAGCAAGGGCCGCACGGCAGCGCAGGTTTTCGGCCCCTGGCCATCCGGGATAATGCAGCCACCCGGCGCGCACGTCCGTCCTGCCGCGCCATCCGACTCTTTTGGGCAGGCACGGGGGCCGGGTGTGCGATCCGCCCGCTCTCCACGTTCGCCCTGCCCGCTTCCTTCCCTTTCTGCACTGCCCCATGAGCGCCAATTCCAACGCCACCCCCAACGCCACCGACCCCAACCTCACGCACCTGCACACGGCCCGCGCGCACATCGCCAAGGGCGACCTGAAAAGCGCTGCGCTCACGCTGAACCTGGCACAGCGCAACGACCCGCACGATCCGCGCATCTTTTTGCTGGCAGGGGTAATGGCAGAAAAGTCCGGGAATATTCCCAAGGCCTTTGAAGCACTGCAGCACAGCGTGGCGCTGGCGCCCGAATGGGGCCCCGGCCTGCTGGAACTGGCGCTGCTGCATGCACGGCAAAACCAGTTTGCCCAGGCGGTGGAAACCGCAGAAAAAGTGGCCGCTCTGGAGCCCGACAACCTGCAGGTGCTGGCCGGTGTCATCGACATTGCCCACCGCGCCGGCCACACCGACATGGCGGTGCGCCACCTGCGCCGGGGCTTGCAACTGGTGCCGGGCGACGTGCAGCTGCGCCGCCTGCTGGCGCGCGACCTGACCGCGCTGGAGCAGTTTGCTGAAGCCGTGCAAATCTGGTCGGTGCTGCTGGAACAAAACCCGGCAGACACCGAGGCGCGCGAGGGCCGGGTGCAGACCCTGTTTGCCCAGGGCCAGCCGGCCAAGGCGCGCACCGATACGCTGGCGCTGCTGGAAAAAGACCCGGGCAACGCCGTGCATGCCTACCACAACGCCCTGGCCCACGGCGCCACGCCCCCCCACCAGCCATCGCAGATCAGCCGCGCCCTGTTTGACGGCATGGCCGAGGTGTACGACCAGCACATGGTGCGTGGCCTGAAATACCAGCTGCCCAAGCAGGTGGCCAACCGGCTGCTGGCAGAGTACCCCGACAAAAAGATCAATGTGCTGGACCTGGGCTGCGGCACCGGCCTGCTGGGCGTGTGCCTGGGCCGCCTGGACGGCGCGCTGGTGGGTGTGGACATCTCGCGCGGCATGATCGGGCAGGCGGCAAAGCACAACGTCTACGACCGCTTTCACCACACCAACCTGCTGGACGCACTGGAAGAAACACCGGCATCGCTGTACCAGGTGATTGCCGCGCTGGACGTGTTCATCTACACCGGCGACCTGCAGGAAGCCATTCCGAACGCGCTGCGCATCCTGGTGCCCGGCGGCCAGCTGGTGTTTTCCTGCGAAACCGCCAGCGAAGACGGCCCCGACCTGGTGCTGCTGCCCGCCGGCCGCTATGCCCACAAGCGCAGCCACATCGAAGCGCTGTGCCGGGCGGCCGGTTTTGGCACGGTCAGCGTGGAAGACACCGTGCTGCGCCAGGAAAACAACGCGCCGGTGCACGGCTTTCTGGTGTTTGCGCACAAGCCGGTCTGAAGCTGGTTTTGGGCGATTTCTGACCGGGTGATCTGGCTGACTGGCTGACTGGCGGGTCTATGGGTTGGCCGAACACAGCGCATGCACTTTACCCGGCACACACCAGTTTTTTTGATAAAAACGGCCTCCAGCGCAGGTGGGACTTGCGCCAGCAGCTCATTTTTTGATAGCAAAACAATGGGTTTTCTGCACGAGACTGAACGCCGGCCAAGGTGCGAGACCCACCAGCTTTTGAGTCCTGTGGAGCACTGCCCCTCTGTCCATTGACTGCACTCCGGCCAGCAGGCCAGCGCGGCTTTCTGCTTCAGTTGAGCAGCCGCGACGAGCGCGGCAGGTGCGCGGACAAAAACTCCATCTGGTCGGCCAGGATGCGGCGGTTGCGCAGGATGAAGTCTTCCCACAGGCTGGGCACATAGGGGGCATACAGCAGTGGCATGTTGGCCTGCTCGGGCGTGCGCGCCGCCTTGCGGTGGTTGCAAGGGCGGCAGGCGGTGACCACGTTCATCCAGTGGTCGGGGCCGCGCTGGGCCTGCGGCACGATGTGTTCGCGGGTCAGGTCGTGTTCGCTGAACAGCCGGCCGCAATAGGCGCAGACATGGCGGTCGCGGGCAAACAGCTTGGGGTTGCGCAGCGCGGGTTTGAGGTCAAAGGGGTTGATGCCCGGCGCGCCGCGCGTGCCGATGATGCTGTTGACCGCAATCACCGACTGCTTGCCGGTGATGGCATTGTTGCCGCCATGGAACACCGCCACCTCGCTGCCCGCCACCCAGCGCACATCGCCCGCGGCGCTGTGGACGACCGCCTGCTCCAGCGTGATCCACGACTGGGGCAGGCCCTGGGACGAGAGTTTCAAGACCTTCACCTGTGCCTCCTGCAAGCCCCTTGCGGGTACAGCAAAACCGTTGCCGCCGCTGCGGCGGACGCCGCGCCAAGGGCTGGGCACTTGCACTGCGGCGGCTGCGTCACAATATACGCTGATCAAGCTTCCAACGCTGTGCGGCACTGCATGGCTGCCCACTGTGTGCTATGAAAACTGCAACGCTCCATGAAGATTTTTAGAGGCTTCCGGCACCCGGCGGTCGCCCCGTCGTGCGCGCTGACGATTGGCAACTTTGACGGCGTGCACCGGGGCCACGAAGCCATGCTGGCGCTGCTCAATGCGCAGGCGGCAGCGCGGGGCGTGGCCAGTTGCGTGCTCACTTTCGAGCCGCACCCGCGCGACTTTTTTGCCGCCGTGCACCACAAACCGGACCTGGCGCCCGCCCGCATCAGCACCCTGCGCGACAAGCTGGTGGCGCTCAAGCGCTGCGGCGTGCAGCAGACCGTGGTGCTGCCGTTCAATGCCGCCCTGGCCGCGCAGCCGGCGCAGGCGTTCATCGACGAGGTGCTGGTGCGCGGGCTGCGCGCGCGCTATGTGCTGGTGGGCGACGACTTCCGCTTTGGCAGCCAGCGCGCCGGCGACTGCGCGCTGCTCAAGGCATCGGCCCCCGCCAGCGGGTTCGAGGTCGGCCGCATGGACAGCTATGTGGTGGGCAGCCTGCGCGTTTCCAGCACCGCCGTGCGCGAGGCGCTGGCCGCCGGCCGCATGGACACGGCGGCGCAGCTGATGGGCCGGCCCTATGCCATCTCGGGCCATGTGGTGCACGGGCGCAAGCTGGGCCGCGCCCTGGGCGCCAGCAGCAGCGCGGCGGGCGACGGTTTTCGCACGCTCAACCTGCGCTTTGCTCACTGGAAGCCCGCCGCCAGCGGCATTTTCGCGGTGCTGGTGCATGGCCTGGACACGGCGCCGCTGCCGGGCGTGGCCAACCTGGGCATCCGCCCGTCGGTGGACCCGAACGACGTGAACGGTGGCCGCGTGCTGCTGGAAACCCATTGCCTGACCTGGCCGGCCCACCTGGGCGCCGAGGGGGCCTACGGTAAAATCATCCGCGTGGAACTGCTGCACAAACTGCACGACGAGCGCAAATACGACAGCCTGGACGCATTGACCAACGGCATTGCGCGCGACTGCGCCGATGCACGCGCCTGGTTTGCCGACCACGCCGGCTCCCTGCGCCAGTCCACCTGCGACCGAATTTAATCCCTGCACGCCCGGCTGCTGCTGGTGCTCTTGGTGCACACAGCG